>NZ_JBEPCJ010000028.1:23743-112179 GCF_040299565.1 Spirillospora sp. NPDC000708 | reverse complement strand
CGGGTGCCGTCGCTGCGGCAGGCTCGCGCGCTGCTGGCGGCGGCCGGTGAGGCACGCGGGCACCTGGCGGCGTTCTTCGCCACCCTGTACTACGCCGGGACCCGGCCCGGTGAGGCGCGGGCGCTGTGCGTCCAAGACTGCACGCTGCCGCGTCAGGGCTGGGGCTCGCTGCTGCTGGCGGGCAACCGTCCCGAGATCGATGCCGCCTGGACGGAAGACGGGGACCGGTGGGCGCGGCGGGAACTCAAGCACCGTGCGCCCGGTGAGGTGCGGCCGGTGCCGATCCCTCCCGTGCTCGTCGGCATCCTGCGCGCGCACATCGACCGCTACGGCACGGCGCCGGACGGGCGGCTGTTCTGGGAAGGCGACGACTTCGCGCCCGTGACCGGCCAGACCTACCGGCGCGTCTGGGGCAAGGCGCGCACGAACGCTCTGAGCGGCTCGGAGCGGGCCTCCCGGCTGGCTGAGCGGCCCTATGACCTGCGGCACGGCAACGCGTCCCTGCTGCTCAACTCCGGCGTTCCGGCAACCGAGGTCGCCCGGCGGCTGGGGCACTCGGTACAGATGCTCTACACCACATACGCGCACTGGTTCGACGGCATGGAGCAAGCCGCGAACGCTGCCGTTGACGCTGCCCTCTCGGACGGCGACACGCTGACCTGCGAAAACTCCGACGGCGGGCCAGCTACGGGCCAAGAGGACAGGGGCGGCGGCTCATGACCGCGTATCCGCTGGTCGCAGCCATGATCGCGGCACCTTGAACGTTCACCACAGAACGACGTTCCACTTCCCCGGCCATCGGCGGGGCGTGAGCATGGGACGCGGTGGGCCTGCCAGGAGGCACCGGCCGCGCTCCGGTTCGGAGGCGGGGACGAACCGGAACGCGAACCGGTCAGGTGATCTCGACGATAGGAAGGTGGAGTGCCGCTGGAGCATCCGCTGGAACAACGGGATTCTTCGGAAGGACGGGGGTGATTCTTCGATAGGTGCCGCCCAGCTCGGGGCGGGTGTCGGCCTCGCCCCGGTTGGGCCAGAAGGACATCGCGCGTTCGGCCTGCGCGGTGATCGTGAGGGACGGGTTGACGCCGAGGTTGGCGGAGACCGCCGAGCCGTCCACGATGTGCAGGCCAGGGTGCCCGTACACCCGGTGGTAGGCGTCGATGACGCCGGATTCGGCGGAGTCGCCGATGGCGCAGCCACCGAGGAAGTGCGCGGTCATCGGGACGTCGAACAGATCGCCCCAGGTGCCGCCGGCGATCCCGCCGATCTCCTCGCCGATCAGCCGGGTCGCCTGGTGCCCCTCGGGGATCCAGGTGGGGTTCGGCTCCCCGTGCCCCGCGGACGCGCGGACGTCCCAGCCGAACGGGCCCCTCTTCGGGCGGAGCGTGATCGAGTTGTCCCGGGTCTGCATGACCAGCGCGATCACGGTCCGCTCGGACCAGTGCCGGACGTCGAAGAGCTGGATGAGGTCACGGGGGCGGCGCACCGCCTCGCGCGCGAACTTCAGGATCCTGGGGGTGTGCCGCTCACCGGGCCTGTCCCCGTCGATCAGCAGGGTCTGCAGCCCGGCGAGGAGGTTGGACCCGCGGCCGTAGCGGACGGGCTCGATGTGGGTCTCGGGAGTCGGGTGGAAGGAGGAGGTGATCGCCACGCCCTTGGAGAAGTCCGGGCCGGGCGTGCCGTTGCGGCGGCCGCCGCCGAGGATGGCCTCGGAGTTCGTCCGGGTCAGCGCGCCGAGCCGATCGGACAGGCGCGGCAGCAGGCCGGTGCTCTTCAGCTTGTGGAGCAGCTTCTGCGTGCCGTAGGTTCCGGCGGCGAACACCACCTGCCCGGCGGTGAGCGTCCTGCGGTTGCGCCCGAACGAACCGGTCCGCACGATCTCGACCGCGTAGCCGCCGCCCGCCAGCGGCTTCACCGAGGTCACGCGGCTGAGCGGCATCACCCGGGCGCCGGCCTTCTCGGCGAGGTACAGGTAGTTCTCGGTGAGCATGTTCTTCGCGCCGTGGCGGCATCCCACCATGCACTCGCCGCACTCCAGGCAGCCGCGGCGGCGCGGGCCCACGCCGCCGAAGAACGGGTCGCCGCTCTCGACGCCCGCGCCACGGCCGAAGAAGACGCCCACCGGAGTCTTGACGAAGGTGCCGGCCGCGCCCATCCGGTCGGCCACCTTCCTCATGACCTTGTCGGCCTCGGTCGTGGTCGGGTTCTCGACCACGCCCAGCATGCGCTTGGCCTGGTCGTAGTAGGGGGCGAGCTCCTCCTGCCAGTCGGTGATGTGCGCCCACTGCCGGTCCTGGAAGAACGGCGCGGGCGGCACGTACAGGGTGTTGGCGTAGTTCAGCGACCCGCCGCCGACACCCGCGCCGGCCATCACCAGGACCCGGCTGGACTTCGCGCCGCGGATCAGGTGCAGCCGCTGGATCCCGGTGAGGCCCAGCGCGGGCGCCCACAGGTACCGGGAGACGCGCCAGTTCGTCTTCGGCAGCGCGGGGTACCGGGCGCCGGGCGCCGCGGACGGGGCGGTGTCGAAGCGGCGGCCCGCCTCGATCACACCGACCTTGTACCCCTTCTCGGTCAGCCGCAGCGCCGAGACGCTGCCGCCGAACCCTGACCCGACGACGAGCACGTCGAAGTCGTGCTTCACGGCCATCCTTACTTGATCCGCAGCTTCTTCATCAGCTTGATGCCGGTGGCCATGAAGTCGGCGAACCTGTCATAGCCGAGGGACCCGGGCGGCTCGAGGTCCATGATGTGCTGGCTCGCGACGGTCTGCACCTCGGTGAACTTCAGCATGCCCTCGGCGCCGTGGCGGCGGCCCACGCCGGACTGCTTCATCCCGCCCATCGGGGAGTCGTAGGACGCGTAGGCAGCGCCGTACCCGTCGTTGATGTTGACGGTGCCGGCCTGGATCCTGGCGGCGAGCCGGCGGCCGCGCGCGGGGTTCTTCGTCCACACCGACGCGTTCAGCCCGTAGGCGGTGTCGTTGGCGCGGGCGACGACCTCGTCCTCGTCCCGGTACTTGTAGATCGCGACGACCGGGCCGAACGTCTCGTTGGCGCACAGGTCCATGTCGCCGTTGACGTCCGCGAGGAGCGTCGGCTCGTAGAACAGCGGGCCGATGTCGGGCCGGGCCTTGCCGCCGGCGAGGACGGTCGCGCCCTCCTTGACGGCCTGGTCGACGTGCCGCGTCACCGCGTCCAACTGGCGCTGGTAGGTCAGCGAGCCCATCTCGGCCTCGAAGTCGAGGCCGGTGCCGAGCTTCATGCCCTTGACCAGCTCGACGAGGCGCGGGACGAACCGGTCGTAGATGTCCTCGTGGACGTACATGCGCTCGATCGAGATGCACAGCTGCCCGGCGTTGGTGAAGCACGCGCGGACGGCGCCGCGCGCGGTCCGCTCGACGTCGGCGTCCGCCATCACGATCATCGGGTTCTTGCCGCCGAGCTCCAGCGAGTACGACACCAGACGGGGGGCGACGCGCTCGGCGATCGCCTTGCCGCCCCGGGTGGAGCCGGTGAACGACACGTAGTCGGCGTTGTCGATCAGCGGGTCGCCGATCTCGCCGGGGTCGCCGACGACGATCTGCCACACGTCGCGCGGCAGCCCCAGCGCGACCAGCAGGTCCAGCACCCACAGGCTGGACAGGCACGTCTGGGTGTCCGGCTTGTGGATCACCGCGTTGCCCGCCATGATCGCGGGCGCGATGTCGCTGGCGCCGAGCGCGAAGGGGTAGTTCCACGGCGAGATCAGCGCGACGACGCCCTTCGGGTGCCGCAGCTCCTGCACGCGGGTGAGGCCCGGCATCATGCCCTGCCTGCGCCGCGGCTTCAGCAGCTTCGCGGCCCGGCGGGCGTAGTAGAGCGAGCACAGCGCCACGTCGAGGAACTCCTCCATCGCGTGGCGGCGGGCCTTGCCGGTCTCGAGCTGGATGATGTCCAGGATCTCCTCGCGCCGGTCGACCAGCGCGTCCGACAGCCGCAGGAACGGCTTGACGCGCTCGCTCACCGGCAGCGCTGCCCACGCGCGCTGCGCCTCGCGGGCGCGCTCGTAGGCGGCCCGGACGTCGTCGGCTCCGGACTGAGGGACCGTCGCGAGCGGCTCGCCCGTGAACGGACTGGGGATCGTCACCGTCTCGGCGCCGCCCGAAGCGACATGGGAGGCCAGCCGGTCGATCAGGGACTGCGGGAGCTCGTGCTCTGCCTCGCCTTTGGCAGGGACCGTCGGGGATGCCATGCAGGCAGGGTATGACCCCCTGGCCATTCTTGGCTACCCGCAGGTAACAGGGCACTTGCCGTGAAATGCCCCACCTTCCATAGGTTTCTCCGTCGGGCACTGACAACCGCCCACCGAACGGACCGTTCCAACCCCGGCGGAGTTGCGCAACTCCGGGACTGACCGCGTCCGACCGGTGTATTCCGAGAACAGGAGGAGAATCCGGCGCCCATCCCGCCGCTCCCGGACGTCCGCTGCCGCGCGTCAGGAGCGCCGTGGACGCGCGCCATGGCAGCGGAGGGAACAGCACATGAACGACGCCCACGGCGACCTACGGCCCGAGGGTGACCCGACGGACGCGAGCGACCCCCGCACCCCGCGCCCGCCCAGCGGCGGCAGCACGACCCCGTCCGCACCCCCCACAGAGACCACCGCCGGTACGGCCACTCTCCCGGACGGACCCGCCGTCGGCGGAGCACTCGCCACGACCACCCTCACCGAGGAACCGGGCGAGTCCGGCAACGGCACGTCCCCGCGCACCGCCGTTCCCGCCGCCCGGCCGGGCGAGCCGGAGAGCGGAAGCCAGGCACCACTGCCTCCGAGCTTCGGCGGCTCTCCCGTGGCCACCGAGCCGCGGACGCTCCAGCGCGAAGCCGGCCGGCCACAGCAGCCCACCCGCGGGACGGGACGAGCGGGCCATATGAACGCGCGGCAGGAGCGCCGGGAACAGACACGGACCGCCCTGCTGTCCGCCGCCGAGCGCCTGTGGGCCGAGCGCGGCATCCACGGCGCCTCGCTCGACGACATCGCCGCGGCGGCCGGCCTCACCAAGGGAGCGGTGTACTCGAACTTCGCCGGCAAGACGGACCTGCTGCTGGCGCTGCTCGAGCGCTTCACCAGCGACCGGCTCGGCACGGACGTCTGCGACGAACTGCGGTCCGCCGACCAGGCGCGCGACGACGACGAGCGCACGGGCCGCAACACCTCGCACGACGGCTCCGACGACCGCGCCCGCCGACTCGCGCTCCTGCTGGTGGAGTTCTGGCTCTACGGCATGCGCGACTATGCGGCGGGCTGGCGGATCGCCGACTGGTACGCCGAACGCCGCGCCCACCTGGCGAGCGAGTTGCGCGACGTGGACGGCATCGCCCCGTCCGAGCGCGCGGCGCTCGCGATGGCGCTGGACTTCGGGCTGGCCTTCCAGCACCTGCTCGACCCCGACCGCGTCCCCGCCGACCTCTACTCGACCGGCATAGACCTCATGCTGGGCCGAGCCGCCAGCTAGCCCGCCCATCCGGCCCACAAGACCCGGTCGACCAGACACACCCTCGCCGGTCGGCCCGCGCAGCCGTCCCGCAACCCGCCAGCCCGCCCGGTCGACATGGCCAGGCGACACGGTGGACCAGCGCAGAAGATCGCCCGCCCAACCGGCTCGCCGAAACCACCGGTTGGGCGGGTCGACCTGCGTGGTCGAGTGGCGCAAGCGATGAGACCAGCCGCTACACCCAAACGCCCCGCCCAGCCCACCCAGTTGGCTTGGTCGGGCCCACGTCCGGGCCACCCAGCTGGTGGGTTGGCACCGCCGGTCGACGAGGCACAACCGGCGGTGCCAACCCACCGACAAGCCCGTCCGCGGCCCTGTCGTGTGGACGGTCGGACTCGCGCGGGCAGCCGACACCGCGTGTTAGGTGCTCGACCGGCGCGGTCGGCTAGCACTCGTGGCCGGGCCGGGTGGCATGGCCAGGGCACGGGCGGCGGCACGGGCGGTGGCGCATGGCCGGCCGGCGCATGACCGGGTGGCGCATGGCCGGGGTGCGTGGGGTGGGGTCAGATGGCGGTGGGGACGATGTCGGGGGCGCCTCGGCGGCTGGCGTCGGCTTCCTGGTCGTCGTCCTGGGTCTGGGAGGCGCGTTCGGCCTCGACGCGCTTGCGGTAGTACTCGATCTCGCGGTCGCGCTGCTTCTTCGACCAGCCGAGGACGGGCGCGAGGAGGTCGGCGGCCTCCTGGGCGACGCCGACGCCCCGGTCCCACGTCTCGATGGAGATGCGGGTGCGGCGGGCGAGGACGTCGTTGAGGTGGCGGGCGCCCTCGTGGGTGGCGGCGTAGACGACCTCGGCGCGCAGGTAGTCGTCGGCGCCGGACAGGGGCTTGCCGAGGTCCGGCTTGTCGGAGATGAGGTCGAGAAGGTCGTCGGTGAGGGTGCCGTAGCGGCCCAGGAGGTGCTCGACGCGGGCGACGTGCACGCCGTAGCGGGACGCGAGGCGGTGGCGGGCGTTCCACATGGCCTGGAAGCCGTCGCCGCCGACGAGCGGGATCCGGTCGGTGCAGGACTCGGGGATCTTGCCGTCGAGGCCGTGCGCGACGGCGTCGATGGCGTCCTTCGCCATGACGCGGTACGTCGTGTACTTGCCGCCCGCGACCAGCACGAGGCCCGGGACGGGGTGCGCCACGACGTGCTCGCGGGACAGCTTGGACGTCTCCTCGGTCTCGCCGGTGAGCAGCGGCCGCAGGCCCGCGTAGACGCCTTCGACGTCGTCGTGGGTGAGCGGGGTGTTCAGGACGGCGTTGACGTGGTCGAGGACGTACTCGATGTCGGCCTTGGACGCGGCCGGGTGGGCCTTGTCGAGGTCCCAGGCGGTGTCGGTGGTGCCGATGATCCAGTGCCGTCCCCACGGGATGACGAACAGCACGGACTTCTCGGTGCGCAGGATGACCCCGGTCGAGGAGTGGATGCGGTCCTTCGGGACGACGAGGTGGATGCCCTTGGACGCCTTCACGTGGATCTGGCCGCGCCCGCCGACGAGCTCCTGGATGTCGTCGGTCCAGACGCCGGTGGCGTTGACGACCTGCTTCGCGCGGACCTCGCTGGTGGTGTTGGCCTCCAGGTCGCGGATGCGCAGCCCGGTGACGCGCTCGCCCTCGCGCAGGAGGCCGAGGACCTGGGTGCGGGACGCGATCTGCGCGCCGTACTCGGCGGCGGTCCGCAGCACCGTCATGACGTAGCGGGCGTCGTCGACCTGCGCGTCCCAGTACTGGATGGCGCCGGTGAAGGCGTCCTTGCGCAGGGACGGCGCGAGCCGCAGCGCGCCGCGGCGGGTCAGGTGCCGGTGGTGCGGGACGCCGCGCGACATGCCCATCTGGAGCGACAGGAGGTCGTACAGGGCGACGCCGGCGCCGAAGTAGGCGCGTTCCCACACGTGGTGGGTGGTCGGCAGGAGGAACGGGACGGGGCGGACCAGGTGCGGCGCGATCTGCTGCAGCAGCAGGCTGCGCTCGGTGAGCGCCTCGCGGACCAGGTCGAAGTTGTACTGCTCCAGGTAGCGCAGCCCACCGTGGATCAGCTTGGACGACCGGGACGACGTCCCGGACGCGAAGTCGCGCGCCTCGACGACCGCGACCGTGAGGCCGCGGGTCGCGGCGTCCAGTGCGGCACCGGCCCCGACGATCCCGCCGCCCACGACCACGACGTCGAATTCCTCGCGGCCCATCCGGTCGAGCGCGGCGGCCCGCTCGGCGGGGCCGAGCCGTGAGCTGCCGAGGCCGGTCACCGGTGATCCCGTCATCGCGATTCCCCCCAGATCGGTTCGTTTACGAGCAGTACCTACCCAACAGTAGGGTCGGGTCCACCCGCGAAACGCCCGATTCGGCGTGGGGTCGCTCTCAGTCGGTGGACCGGCGCGGCGCCACTACCACCTGTACCCGCTGGAACTCCTTCAACTCCGTGTACCCGGAGGTCGCCATCGCGCGGCGCAGCGCGCCGATCAGGTTCATCGAACCGTCCGCGACGTGCGAGGGGCCGTGCAGGATCTCCTCCAGCGAGCCGATGGTGCCGAGGTTCAGGCGGGTGCCGCGCGGGACGTCGCCGTGGTGGGCCTCGCTGCCCCAGTGGTAGCCGCGGCCGGGCGCCTCGCTGGAGCGGGCGAACGGGGAGCCGACCATGACGGCGTCGGACCCGCAGGCGAACGCCTTGGCGATGTCGCCGCTGTTGGTCATGCCGCCGTCGGCGATGACGTGCACGTACCGTCCGCCGGACTCGTCCATGTAGTCGCGGCGGGCGGCGGCGACGTCGGCGACGGCGGTGGCCATCGGGACGGCGACGCCGAGGACGGTCCGGGTGGTGTGCCCGGAGCCGCCGCCGAACCCGACGAGGACGCCGGCGGCGCCGGTCCGCATCAGGTGCAGCGCGGCGGTGTAGGTGGAGCAGCCGCCGACGATGACGGGGACGTCGAGGTCGTAGATGAACTGCTTGAGGTTCAGCGGCTCGGCGCGTCCGGACACGTGCTCGGCGGACACGGTGGTGCCGCGGATGACGAACAGGTCGACGCCCGCGTCTATGACGGCCTTGTGGAACTGGGCGGTGCGCTGCGGGGACAGCCGCGCGGCGACGGTGACGCCGGCGTCGCGGATCTCCTGGATCCGGCGGCCGATCAGCTCCTCCTGGATCGGCGCGTTGTAGATCTCCTGGAGCCGCTGCGTGGCGCGGGCGTCGTCCAGCTCGGTGATCTCGGCGAGCAGCGGCTCGGGGTCCTCGTAGCGGGTCCACAGCCCTTCGAGGTCGAGCACGGCGAGACCGTCCATCCGGCCCATCGCGATCGCGACGGCGGGGCTGACCACGCTGTCCATCGGCGCGACGACCAGCGGCATCTCGAACCGGTAGGCGTCGATCTGCCAGGCGACGCTGACCTCCTCGGGGTCGCGCGTGCGGCGCGACGGGACGATGCCGATGTCGTCGAAGGCGTACGCCCGCCGACCGCTCTTGCCCCGGCCGATCTCCACCTCAGCAGCCACTGCGCCCTTCCTCCACCTCGCGGACAAGCGTGGTGTTCCCGCCGGCGGCGGGAACAAGCCCCGCAAGAGCTTACGGCAGCCCGCGACCCGCCCCGCGACCAGGACGGATCCACCCCGGCCGCGGACGCCGCCGCCTGGTGCCCGCAGCGGGCCGGGCGGGGCGACGGCGGACGTGCCGGGAGGCGACGACAGACCTGCCCGGGGCGCGACCGCGGACCTGCCCGGGGCGCGACCGCGGACCTGCCCGGGGCGCGACCGCGGACCTGCCCGGGGCGCGACCGCGGACGTGCCGGGAGGCGACGGCAGACGTGCCCGGGTGGGCGACGGCGGACGTGCCCGGGTGGGCGCGACCGCAGACGTGCCCCGGGGGCGCTAGGGGTGCCGGCGGACGGGCCGGGGGCGGCGACGCGGACCGGTGTCAGCGGCCCTGGTAGTTGGGGGCTTCGACGGTCATCTGGATGTCGTGCGGGTGGCTCTCGCGCAGGCCGGCGGGGCTGATGCGCATGAGCTGGCCGCGTTCCTGCAGCTCGGGGATGGTGCGGGTGCCGGCGTACCACATGGACTGATGCAGGCCGCCGACGAGCTGGTGCGCGACGTTGGCGAGCGGACCGCGGTAGGGTACCTGGCCCTCGACGCCCTCGGGGATCAGCTTCTCCTCGGCGGTGACGTCGGCCTGCGCGTAGCGGTCCTTGGAGAAGGAGCCGCCCCGCTCGCGGTTGCGCATCGCGCCGAGCGAGCCCATGCCCCGGTACGACTTGTACTGCTTGCCGTGCACGAAGATCAGCTCGCCGGGGGACTCCTCGACGCCGGCGAGCAGGCTGCCGAGCATCACGGTGTCGGCGCCCGCCACGAGCGCCTTGGCGATGTCGCCGGAGTACTGCAGGCCGCCGTCGCCGATCACCGGCACGCCGGCCTCCTTGGCGGCGCGCGCGGCCTCGAAGATCGCGGTGAGCTGCGGGACGCCGACGCCGGCGACGATCCGGGTGGTGCAGATCGAGCCGGGCCCGACGCCGACCTTGACCGCGTCCGCACCCGCGTCGATCAGCAGCTTCGCGCCCGCGTAGGTGGCGACGTTCCCGCCGACGACCTGGACGGACGCCTGGGTCTTGATCGTGGCGATGGTGTCGGCGACGCCCTTGGAGTGGCCGTGCGCCGTGTCCACGATGATCACGTCGGTGCCGGCCTCGATGAGCGCCCGCGCGCGCTTGATCGCGTCCTCGCCGACGCCGACCGCGGCGGCGACGAGCAGCCGGCCGTCGGCGTCCTTGGTGGAGTCGGGGTACTGCTCGCTCTTGGTGAAGTCCTTGGTGGTGATCAGGCCCTTTAGCCGGCCCTCGGCGTCCACCAGCGGCAGCTTCTCGACCTTGTTGCCCGCCAGCAGCCGGAACGCCTCGTCCCGCGACACGTCCACCGGCGCGGTGACCAGCGGCATCGGGGTCATGACCTCGCGCACCGGACGGGACAGGTCGGACTCGAAGCGCATGTCGCGGTTCGTCACGATGCCTACCAGCACGCCCCGGACGTCCGTCACCGGCACGCCGGAGATCCGGTAGTGGGCGCACAGTTCCTCGACGTCGGCGAGGGTCGCGTCGGGCAGGCACGTCACCGGGTTGGTGATCATCCCGGCCTCGGACCGCTTCACCCGGTCGGCCTGGCCGGCCTGCTCCTCGATCGACATGTTGCGGTGCAGCACGCCGATGCCGCCCTGCCGCGCCATCGCGACCGCCGTGCGGGCCTCGGTCACCGTGTCCATCGCCGCCGACACCAGGGGGATCCGCAACGAGATCTCGCGGGTCAACCGGGTCGTGGTGTCGGCCTCCCCCGGCTGCAGGTCCGAGTAGCCCGGCAGCAGCAGCACGTCGTCGAAGGTCAGGCCCTGCGGGAGGAATTTGGCGGGCTCGGCGGCGGGGTTCATGGTTGCCTTCCGTAGTGGTGGCGGTATCCGGCCAGGTCACGGCGACCCTGTCCCCATGGTAGGCCGTCGTCCCGCGCCGGGACGGGCTGTTGCGGACACCGGGCACGTGGCCTTGATGACACCCCGTAACGCGCGCCCGGCCCGGCCGCATTCCCCGCGGGACGGGCGTTCCGGGCCTGCCCGCGGGTGCCTCGACGGCCACGAAGAGTGATTGTTCGCGCACAGAGGAGACCGGGGGGTGCACCTGGCGGGGCGGCGCGCAGTAGCGTAAGGGTGTGCACGACGATGCCCCGCTCGACCCGTTCGCCGGAGACCCGGAGGATCCGGCGGCGTCGCTCGGCGACCCCGGCGAGGACGCCGCGCCGCTGAGCGTCGCCGAGCGCGAGGACGTGCTGGCCGATCTCGCCGACCTGGAGGTCTTCCGGGCGCTGCTGGAGCCGCTCGGCGTCCGCGGCCTCACCGTCGACTGCGCCGACTGCGGCAAGCTGCACTACATCGACTGGGAGCTGCTGCACGGCAACCTGCGCCATCTGCTCGACCAGGGCCTGCCGCGCGTGCACGAGCCAGCCCTCTCCCCCGATCCGGTCGACTACGTGAGCTGGGAGTACGCCCGCGGCTACGTCGACGGCGTGATCGACAGCGAAGAGGGCCGCGAGGAGAACTGACCGGCGCCGCGCAGCTGAGCACCGGCACCCCACAGCAGAGCACCGGCACCCCACAGCAGAGCACCAGCACCCTACGGCCGAGCATCGGCACCCCACGGCCGAGCGTCGGCATCCCACCGCCAAGTGTTGGCACCCCACGGCCGAGGGTCGGCGCTCCGCGCGGCTCGGTGGTCTGGGCGTCGTCCGTAGGCACCCGGACGGCGGGGAACCCGGCGGGGGCTTACTCCGGGTCCGGGCGCTCGTACGGGCTGAGGCGCTGCTGGGTGCGTCTGCGGATGTCGTCGATGGTGCGGCGCGGCTCGTCGTCGGACGGGATCTGCGGGAGCGCGGGACGGATCGCCGGGGCCGAGCGCGGTGCGTCCGGACGGCGCGACGCGGACCTGCGGGGGCGCTCGGCGTCGCGGATGATCTGCTCCAGGCGGCGCTTCATGCGCTCGTAGTCCCGGCGACCCGGATCGTCGGCGGCGGGCGCCTTGGCGCCGGGACGCGCCGGGGCGGCCGGGAGGGGCGGGACGGTCGTGGGCGCGGGCGCCGGAGCCGGGGACGAGGTGCCCGGGGCGGCGTGGGTGCCCGCGTCGGTGTCCCTGGCGCGCGGTTCGGCGGGGCCGGACACGCCGGCGCCGGCGGGCGGGGACGCCGCGGCGCGCTCGGTGATGCCGCCGCCCGCGGCGGCGACGCCGGTGCTGGCCAGCACGGCCCCGGCGACGCCGAGCGCGACGATGGTGCGGGGGCCGCGGCGGCGCGGGCCCGGCCCGGGGGCCGGCGGCGGCGTGCCGGGGCCGGGATCGGACGGGCCGGAGGCGTCGCGTCCGGGGTCCTGGTCGTCGACGTCCGCGATCAGCGCGCGCAGCAGCCGGACGGCGGGGTCGGCCGAGCCCTCGTCGCCGTCGGCGGCGCGGGCGCATTCCCCGGCGGCGCGTTTCTCGCCGGCGGCGCGGTCAGCCGCGGGTCGGCCCGTGGAGCCGGCAGCGCGCCGCGCCGCCAGCGCGTCGATGAGCGCGTCGGTACGGCGCACCGCGCCGAGATCGGCGAGCAGGGTGACCGCCGGGGCCGGCGGCCGGCTCCCCGGCTCGCGGGTCCCGCCGGAGTTCGAAGGCCCGACCGGATCCGGGGCGCCAGGGCTCCGCTCCGTCAAGCGATCGACTCCTCTCTGGCCATCGCGCGGAGCCGGGCCAGGGCCCGGTGCTGCGCGACCCGTACCGCCCCCGCGGACATGCCCAGCACATTACCGGTCTCCTCCGCCGACAGGCCCGCCACCACGCGCAGCAGCACCAGCTCGCGCTGGTGGTCGGGGAGCCGCGTGAGCAGGTCGCGGGCGCGCTGCGCCTCGATGTAGCGGACCACCGTCTCCTCGGGTCCCGGACGGTCGTCCGGGCCGTCGGGCAGGTCCTCGGTGGGCACGGCCGCGCGGACCGCGCTGCGCAGCGCGTCGGCGATCTTGTGCGAGGCGATGCCGAAGACGAAGGACGCGAACGGGCGCCCCATGTCGCGGTAGCGGGGCAGCGCCGACAGCACCGCGATGCAGACCTCCTGGGCCACGTCGTCGGCGATGTGGTACTGCCCGGAGACGCGGCCGAGACGCGCGCGGCAGTACCGCACGATCATCGGGCGGACCTCGCCGATGAGCACCTCGATGGCGCCCGGATCGCCCTGCACGGCGAGGTTGGCGAGTTCCCGGAGGTCGCCGTCGCCCTCGTTCGCCGCGCGGAGCACGCGCATGCGGCGGCCGGTGTCGTGGCGCGGCGGAGGGGCCGGTCCCCCCGAGGGTTCGACAGCGCGCGCGGTCATGGTCCCGGCGTAGCTTCCCTCGGTCACGTCAAGCATGATGCCCAGCACCGCCGGGCGTGTCGCCACTGTCGTCGGCAACGGAATGGTCACAGTGCGGGGACGAGCCCGGAAATACCACGCATTGCTGTCACCCAAGTGCCCAGAGTGGCGGCGCGACCCTCCCCCATGCGGAGAGAGATGTGTTCCTCCCCACGCGGACAGAAAGGCGGCGGGAGGGCCGGAACGGCGGGGGAAGGCCGGAACGGCGGCGGCCGGGGCGGAACGGCGGTGGGAGGGGCGGGACGGCGAAGGCCCCCGCCCGGTGACGGGCGGGGGCCTCGGTGATCTCCGCGGCGGGCGAGCCGCACGCCCGCCGAGAACGGACGATCAGTGGCCGTGACCGTGGCCGTGGCCGTGCCCGTGGCCGCCGGCCGCCGGCTCCTCCTCCTCGGGCTTGTCCACGACGAGCGCCTCGGTGGTGAGCAGCATGCCCGCGATCGACGCGGCGTTGGTGACGGCCGAACGGGTCACCTTGACCGGGTCGATGACGCCCTGGGCGATCAGGTCGCCGTACTCGCCGGTGGCGGCGTTGTAGCCGTGGCCCGGCTGCAGCTCCTGCACCTTGGAGACGACGACGTAGCCCTCCTGGCCGGCGTTCTCGGAGATCCAGCGCAGCGGCTCGACCAGCGCGCGGCGCACCGCGTCCGCGCCGGTGGCCTCGTCGCCGGACAGGCCGAGGGCGTCGAAGCCCTCCTTGGCCACGTGCACCAGCGCGCTGCCGCCGCCGGACACGATGCCCTCCTCGATCGCCGCGCGGGTCGCCGAGATGGCGTCCTCCAGGCGGTGCTTCTTCTCCTTCAGCTCCACCTCGGTGGCGGCGCCGACGCGCAGCACGCAGACCCCGCCGGCCAGCTTGGCCAGGCGCTCCTGCAGCTTCTCGCGGTCCCAGTCGGAGTCGGAGTTCTCGATCTCGACCTTGATCTGGTTGACCCGCGCGGTGATCTCGTCCGCGGAGCCCTCACCGTCGACGATGGTGGTGGCGTCCTTGGTGACGGTGATGCGGCGGGCGCGGCCGAGGTCCTCGAGCCCGATCGAGTCGAGCTTGAGGCCGATGGCCTCGCTGACGACCTGGCCGCCGGTGAGGGTGGCCATGTCGCCCAGCATCGCCTTGCGGCGGTCGCCGAAGCCCGGCGCCTTGACGGCGACGGAGGTGAAGGTGCCGCGGATCTTGTTGGCGACGAGCAGCGCCAGGGCCTCGCCCTCGACGTCCTCGGCCACGACCAGCAGCGGCTTCTTGGTCTGGGCGACCTTCTCCGCCAGCGGCAGGAACTCCTGCACGTTGGAGATCTTGCCGTCCACGATGAGCACGTAGGCGTCCTCCAGGACGGCCTCCATGCGCTCGGGGTCGGTGACCATGTGCGGCGACAGGTAGCCCTTGTCGAACTGGAGGCCCTCGGTGAACTCCAGCTCGAGGCCCATGGTGTGGGCCTCCTCGACGGTGATGACGCCGTCCTTGCCGACCTTGTCGAACGCCTCGGCGATCAGCTCGCCGATCTGCGCGTCCTGGGCGGAGATGGTGGCGACGTGCGCGATCTCGCCCTTCTCGTCGACCTCGCGGGCCGACTTCAGGAGCTGGTCGGACACGTGCTGGGCGGCCGCGTCGATACCGCGCTTGAGGCCGAGCGGCGAGGCGCCGGCGGCCACGTTGCGGATGCCCTCGCGGACGAGGGCCTGGGCGAGGACGGTCGCCGTGGTGGTGCCGTCGCCCGCGATGTCGTTGGTCTTGGTCGCCACTTCCTTGGCGAGCTGGGCCCCGAGGTTCTCGTAGGGGTCCTCCAGCTCCACCTCGCGGGCGATGGTGACGCCGTCGTTGGTGATGGTCGGCGCGCCGAACTTCTTGTCGATGACGACGTTGCGGCCGCGCGGGCCGATCGTCACCTTGACGGCGTCCGCGAGAGCGTTGACGCCGCGCTCAAGAGCCCGGCGAGCGTCCTCCTCGAACTCCAGGATCTTCGCCATGGGGTTAACTCCTATGTCACGCGATCCGCCCCGGCCGCCCCGCCGGTGGGCGGCGCGGGCCGGGGCGGGCGCATCACGTCTCGGTGATTACTTCTCGATGACCGCGAGCACGTCGCGGGCCGAGAGGACGAGGTAGTCCTCGCCGTTGTACTTGACCTCGGTGCCGCCGTACTTGCTGTAGAGCACGACCTCGCCGACCTTGACGTCGACCGGGACGCGCTCGCCCTTGTCGTCGACGCGGCCCGGGCCGACGGCCAGGACGGTGCCCTCCTGCGGCTTCTCCTTGGCGGTGTCCGGGATCACCAGGCCGGAGGCGGTGGTGGTCTCGGCCTCAAGCGGCTGGACGACGATGCGGTCCTCGAGCGGCTTGAGAACAACCTTGGTGGCGGTCGTCACGATCTGACCTCCCCTTCGATTGGTCCTCGGCGGCCATGGCAGGCCGCCGGCACATGTGACAGAGAGGCGACCCTGGACCGGCCTGTCGTCGCGGGTGCCAGACCGACCTTGTCGCTGTGTTGGCACTCTCGCAGTGAGAGTGCCAGTCAGTGAGACTATGCCGTGCCCGTTGGCCCGTCAACACGGACACGGAGGCACGGCCCGCGGCGTTCCGGCGCGTTCACCCGCGGATCACCCGGGCGCCGCGCTCGGTACGGTCCAGGCATGGACATCGCGTCGTTCCGGGAGCTGCTCACCCCCGTCGGCCAGGCACTTCTGGCAGAGGCGAGCGAAGCGGACATCTCGGAGGCCGGGTTGCTCGGCACGGCGTCGCGGCTGCGGGAGCGGCACGGGGCGGACCTCGTGGCGGCGGCGCTGACCCAGGTGCGGCTCCGGCGGCGCGCCGAGGCGAAGTTCGGTTCCGACGCGGGCCGCATGTACTTCACCCAGGCCGGCCTGGAGCAGTCCACGCGTGCGAGCGTGGCAGCGCATCGCGCGCGACGCTTCGCCTCTGGGCTGCCCGCAGGCCCGCGCGTACTGGAACTGGGATGCGGCATCGGTGCCGACCTTATGGCGCGTTCCCGAGTGGGTCTGACGGGCGACGGCGTTGAGCGCGACCCGCTGACGGCCGAGGTGGCCGGCGCCAACGTGACGGCGTTCGGCTTGGACGGCCTCGCGCGCCTGCGCGTAGGTGACGCCCTGGACGAGGACCCGGACGGGTACGCGGCCGTGTTCGCCGACCCCGGGCGCCGGACGGCACGGGGCCGCGTCTTCGACCCGCGCTCCTACGAGCCGCCGCTCGACGCCGTCCTCGGCCTCGCCGGACGGGCGCCGGCCGGGTGCGTCAAGGTCGCGCCCGGCATCCCGCACGAGGCCGTGCCGGACGGCGCGGAGGCGGAGTGGGTGTCGGTCGGCGGGGACGTGAAGGAGGCCGCCCTGTGGCTGGGCGGCCTCGCCGGGGACGTGCGACGCCGCGCCACGCTCCTGCCGGCCGGCGGCACCGCCGCCGGGGAGGCGGTCACGCTGGTCCCGGCCGGGCTAGGCGATCCGGACGTCCGCCCCTGGGGCCGCTACCTCTACGAGCCGGACGGGGCCGTCATCCGGGCGCATCTCGTCGCCGAGGTCGCGGACCTGGTCGGCGGCGGGCTCGCGGACCCGCACATCGCCTACGTCACGTCCGACGAGCTGCGCCCGACGCCGTTCGCGTCCGCGTACGAGATCGACGGCGTGCTGCCGTTCTCGGTGAAGCGGCTCAAGGCCGAGCTGCGGCGCCTCGGGACCGGCGTGCTGACGGTCAAGAAGCGGGGGTCGGCGGTCGACGTGGACCGGCTCCGCCGCGACCTCGGCTTCGGCGGGCGGCGGCCCGGGTACGGCGCCGCCGAGACCACGGTGGTGGTGACGCGGGTCGGCCGGGACCCGGTCGCGCTGCTCGCCCGGCCCGTCGCGCGGCCCGGGACGGCGGACGCCGACCCGCCCAGAGCGGGCCGCGCCCGCTAAACGGTCCAAAGATCTCCGCACGGCACCGCAACGCCAAGGACGTCCGTGGGACGCACCATGCCCGTGCAAATCATCGGCGCTTTTCTGTATTGCGTTCACCAGGGATTCCGGGCGCCTGGCAAGGTGGGTGCGGCGGCAGGCGAAACGGCACGGCGACATCCAGGGGCGGCAAAACACCAAGGCAGGTTCAGCGATCGGGTTCCGTGCTCCCACGAATGCCGGCCTGAAATGGCCGCGGGCCGGGCGTCGAGGCGCCCGGCCGGACGTCCCCTCGCCGGGGCGCCGCGCCGGGAGGGCGGCTCGGGAACTGCCGATGTTGGACGAGATGTACGGACAGAGCCCCCGCCGCAGGTGCTCCGGCGGCGTCCGGGCGCCGGCGCGGTGACGGAACCGACCGCCACAATCACCCCGAAGCCCTCAAACCGCGGAAATCACCTTATGGACGGTGGTCAACGTCAATTCACACCATCGGGATAACAGGCGCATTCCGCAGAACCCGCGACGTTCCCTGCTACCCGTTATAGCGGCGCTTCACACGCACTACAGTGGCGACTTCACGATTCATTGCCGTGCGCCATTTCGACGCGTCCGGCACACGAAGGAGCATCGGGTGGAAACGAATCACAACTTCCTGCAGACGGGGGGTCAACCGGTCTCGGATCGGATGCGGGAGTTGCTCGCCCGTGCGGCGCAGGACCACGTCTATGAACAGCGCTCACAGGGTCAGGTCCTGGACGAGATCCGCCAGCGGCTGGAGGGTATGGAGTGGCTGCTCCGCGAGGTCCGCGAGCGCGAGCTCAGCGGGCTGACCGGGCAGCTCGACAGCGTGCGGGGCCAGGTCGACGAGCTGGTCGGCAAGCCCCCCGAATGGGCCGAGGGGCTGGCCGAGCACATCGACGGCCTCGGCGAGCGGGTCAAGCCGGTCGCCGAGCTCCCCGCGCTGTGGGCCGACGTCGGCGTCGTCGCCGAGAACGTCGACGAGGGGCTGACCCGCATCCAGGCCGTCCTCGACTCCGCGCAGCACATCACCGACGCCACCCAGCAGGCGTCGCAGCGCATGGAGGAGATGACCAAGCGGCTGGACAAGCTCCAGGGCAGCATGGAGGCCGCGTCCGTCCGCTTCAACCGGCTGGACAAGTCGCTGGCCGAGCTCGGGCACCGGTCCGAGCGGCTGGAGCACTCGATCACCGGCGTCACGGCACGGGTCGACCAGTCGCTCGGGGAGATGGCCGAGCGGATGGAGCAGGGGCTTGAGGCGGTCAACGGCCGGGTCGAGGGCGTCGGCGGCCGCCTCGACGGGCTGGACGGGCGGCTGGACGGGGTCGACGGGCGCCTCGAGGGCCTGTCGGGCAAGCTGGAGGGTCTGGACGGCCGGTTCGAGAGCATCGACGGCCGGATCGACGGCGTGGGCGAGCGCATCGCGCGGCTCCCGGCCACGCTGGAGATCGCCGAGATGCACCGGGTGCTGGGCGAGCTGGCGCGGCGCCCGCCGATGGACCATAGCGACCGGTTCGACGCGCTGGAGAAGCACCTGGCCGACGCGGTCGACCCGCTGATCGAGGAGCTGCGCGCCCGGCCGGACCGCGACGAGGTCAAGGCCACGATGTCGCAGATCGCCGAGACGGCCTACAGCGACGTCGCCCGGCGCATGGACGAGTTCTCCCGCCGGTTCGAGGACGTGCACGACGACGTCCGCAAGCGGATCGAGGGCATCCACGAGGAGGTCGCCAAGCGCGTCGATGTGGCACTGGAGGAGTTCACCGCGCAGGTCGACCTCGTGTCCCGCCGGGTGGAGTCGGTGCACACCGATGTCACCAAGCAGGTCGAGTCCGTGCACAGCGAGGTGGTGCGGCAGGTCAGCGGGGTGCACGACGACTTCGGCAAGCGGATCGGGGACATCCACGAGGACGTCAGCCGGCAGGTCGGCGCCATCAACGACAACGTCGCCAAGCAGGTCGCCGGGATGCAGGAGGACATGGCCCGCCAGGTCGGCGGCGCGCAGGAGGAGTTCGGGCGCCGGGTGGACGGCGTGCAGGACGAGGTGACGCGCCGGGCCGAGGCGGTGCAGGCCGAGTTCGCCAAGCGGTTCTCGTACGTGCAGGACGAGGTCGGAAGGAAGGTCGACGGCGTCCACGACGATGTGTCGAAGCAGGTCAACGCGGTGCACGAGGACGTGCTGAAGCGGCTGTCCACGCTGGAGGAGACGATGCTCGCGCTGGCCGAGGCCCTCCTGCGCCCCCGCCGCGACGGCAAGGACTAGCGACGGGCGGGGAACGGCGACGGCGAGGACCGGCGACCGGCGAGGACGAGCGACGGGGTACGGGCTCCGGGATACGGGTCGGGTGGGGCCGCGGCGCGGCCCCACCCTGCGCCGCATCCCGCCCCGTCGCCGCCCCCTCGGCCAGGGCTTCGGATACCCCACCGGATCCATTGAGTTCGTCCGGGTAACCGGCGCGATGACCGGAGAGCCTCCACCAAGACCCCGCGATGACGTGCATTTTGTTACGTTCCGTCTTCGCAAAATCACTCCCAATACCCTTCGGAATCCGTTTTCATGGATCTCGTGACTCCCACACCGGCCCAGTGCCTGCCGACCGGCGCCCTGCCCGGCCACGCCATCCTGCGCTGGGTCGAGGGCTGTCTCGGCGAGGGCGCCGAGGTGCGGATGGTGCGGCCGCTGCCCGGCGGCACCGCGCACGCCAACCACGCGCTCGTCGTCGAGACGCCGTCCGGCAGCGCGCACCGGCTCGTGCTGCGCCGGTGGACCGGGCGCGACTCCGGCCTGGACGCGGGCCCCGGCCGCCGCTCCTACGGCGACACCGAGTTCTCCCCCGAACGCGAGATCGCCGCGCTCGCGCTGCTCGCCGGCTGCGAGATCCCGACCCCCGAGCTCGTCGCCGCCGACCCGTCCGGCGCGCACTGCGACGTCCCCGCCCTGCTGATCACCCGGCTGACCGGCCACCCGCCGCGCCCGTCCCCCGACGACCTGCCCGAGTACCTCATCCAGCTGGCCGCCGCCCTGCTGCCCGTGCACGCGCTGAACGGCGCGGCCACGATGCCGCCGTACGTCCCCTACAACCGGCTCGACCAGCGGCTCCCGCCCAAGCACGCGCTCCGCCCGCAGCTGTGGGAGCGCGCGTTCGAGATCGCCGCCGGGCCCGCCCCCGAGGCGCCCGCACGGTTCGTCCACCGCGACTACCACCCCGACAACACGCTGTGGTCCTACGGCAAGCTGACCGGCGTGGTCGACTGGTCGGACGCCTCGTCGGGGCCCGTCGCCGTCGACGTCGCGCGCATGCGCCGCGCCCTGGCGCTCCGCTACGGGGTGCCCGTCGCCGACCGCTTCCTCGGATCGTTCGACCAGGTCTCCGGCGGCTACACGCACCACCCGTACTGGGACGTCCGCTGCCTTCTCGACCTGCTCCCCGAGGACGACGGCCGGATCGTCGACGAGGCCAAGGTCCCCCTCTTCGAGGACTACCTCGACGCCCTGCTGGCCGCCCTCAGAGGGTGACGGACTCGATCGGCAGGCTGGAGTCGGCCGGAAGGTCCAGGTCGGACGGGGCGAGGCCGGAGGCGACGAGTTCGGACCCGAGCGCGGCGACCATCGCGCCGTTGTCCGTGCACAGCTTCGGGCGCGGGACACGCAGCCGGACGCCCGCGGCCTCGCAGCGCTCGGCGGCGAGGGCGCGCAGCCGGGAGTTCGCCGCGACACCGCCGCCGATCAGCAGGTCGCGCACGCCGTTGTCCTTGCAGACCTTGAGGGCCTTCTGGGTGAGGACGTCCACGACGGCCTCCTGGAAGGACGCGGCGACGTCCGGGACGGGGACGGCCTCGCCCGCGCGCTCCTTCGCCTCCACCCACCGGGCCACGGCGGTCTTCAGGCCGGAGAACGAGAAGTCGTAGGTGCCGTCGTTGTACTTGCCGCGCGGGAACGCGATCGCGGCGGGGTCGCCCTCGCGGGCCATCCGGTCGATCACCGGGCCGCCCGGGAAGCCGAGGCCGAGGACCCGCGCGACCTTGTCGAACGCCTCGCCCGCCGCGTCGTCGACGGTGCTGCCGAGCGAGCGGACGTCGCCCGCCACGTCCGGGACGAGCAGCAGCGAGGAGTGCCCGCCGGACACCAGCATCGCGACGCACGGCTTCGGCAGCGGCCCGTGCTCCAGCTGGTCGACGCAGACGTGCGCGGCGAGGTGGTTGACGCCGTACAGCGGCTTGCCGAGCGACAGCGCGTACGCCTTGGCGGCGGCGACGCCGACCATCAGGGCGCCGGGCAGGCCGGGGCCGGCGGTGACGGCGAACGCGTCGATGTCGTCGAACGTCACGCGCGCCTCGTTCAGGGCCCGCTCGACGGTCGGGCCCATCGCCTCCAGGTGCGCGCGGGACGCGACCTCGGGCACCACGCCGCCGAACCGGGCGTGCTGCTCGACGCTGGAGGCGATCGCGTCGGCCAGCAGCGTGTGCCCGCGGACGATGCCGACGCCCGTCTCGTCGCACGAGGTCTCGATGCCGAGGACCAGCGGCTCTTCGCGGATCATCAATTCCCCCTGGTGAAGCCCACCGGGCGGCGCTCCAGACGGCGGCACATGACGACCGCGTCCACGTCGGCGGGCTGGTAGTAGCGCTTGCGGACGCCGACCTCGAAGAACCCGAACCGCTCGTAGAGCCGGCGCGCGGGCGGGTTGTCGGCGCGGACCTCCAGGAACACCGCCTCGGCGTTGCGCCGGGACGCCTCGTCGATCAGCTCGGCGAGCAGCGCCGCGCCGATCCCGGCGCCGCGCCGGTCGGCGCGGACCCCGATCGTCTGCACGTCGGCCTGCCCGCCCGCGGCGGCGAGGCCCGCGTAGCCGACGATGTCGCCGTCGGGCTCCTCGGCGACGACGTAGTGGCGGGTGTCCGGCTGCCCGGAGAGCTCGTCGGCGAGCATCTGCGGGCTCCACGCGTCGTCGGGGAACAGCACCTGCTCCAGCAGGTGGACGGCCGCCAGGTCCTTCGGGGTCATCCCGCGGAGCACGACGCCGGTCGCCATGCCGGTCACCGCGGCGTCACCTTCTTGCGGGGGCCGGGCTCCCGCGCGTCGGGACGGCGCAGGTAGAGCGGTTCGGGCGGCAGCAGGTCGGGGCCCTTCTCGCCGGCGAGCCGCGCGACGGCGAGCTCCGCGACGGCGGACGCGGTGGGCAGCAGCGGATCGTGCCCGGACTCGCCGAGCACCTCCGGGTACAGGGCGGCGCCCTCGCCGATGACGGGGAGGCCCTCCGGCGCACCGTCCAGGACGTCGGACGCGGGGCCGACGGCGGGTTCGGTGGCGCGCGCGCGGGACGACTCGTACCGCGCCCAGTACACCTCCTTGCGGCGGGCGTCCGTGGCGACGGCGAACGGCTCGTCGCGCGCGGCGGCCCAGGCGATGGCGTCGAGGGTGCAGACGCCGTGCACCGGGATGCTCAGGGAGGCGCCCATCGCGCGGGCCGTGACCAGCCCGACCCGCAGGCCCGTGTACGGGCCGGGGCCGACGCCGACGGCGATCGCGCTGAGGGTGTCGGGTGCCGCGCCGGCCTCCGCCAGCACCGCCTTGATGGACGGGGTGAGCAGCTCGGTGTGCCGGCGCCGGTCGACGGCCTCGGCGTGGCCGCGGCGCCGCGCGCCCTCGCCGGGGATCCACTCATGAAGCGCCACCGTGATCGCGGCGGTCGCGGTGTCGAAAGCCAAGACCAGCACGGGTTGTAAGCCTAGTCCAGACTCCGCCCTGGACGGTCCCCATCTGCGACGGAACGGCCCGGACGCCCCGGAGCCCCCTGCGACGCCGGTGGGGCGGGGCCGGTTCAGCCCTTGGCGAGCGCCTGAAGGACGGTCTTGGCCGCCTCGGTGGCGCCGTCGCCGGCGTCCTTGGACGACAGCGGGTCGCCGCCGTCGGACCCGGAGTAGTGGATCGTGACCAGGACGTTCGCCAGCCGCACGTTGGTGATCGCCTCGCCGGAGCCCTGCCCCTTGTCGACGCTGTAGACCAGGTAGCCCTCGTCGCCGACGCCCTTGAGGTCGCTCTTCTCGGTCAGCTCCTGGCCGGCGAGCAGCGACTTGCCGGACTCGTCGGCGCTGCGCTCGGAGGAGATCGTGCCCTGCGCGACGGCGGTCGG
This sequence comes from Spirillospora sp. NPDC000708, assembly GCF_040299565.1. Classification (NCBI taxonomy): domain Bacteria; kingdom Bacillati; phylum Actinomycetota; class Actinomycetes; order Streptosporangiales; family Thermomonosporaceae; genus Spirillospora; species Spirillospora sp. NPDC000708. The sequence continues at coordinate 88,749 of NZ_JBEPCJ010000028.1, read as the reverse complement.
GGTCTGCGAGGCGGTCCCGGCGATCGCGCGCAGCTCGACGGTGAGCTGGCGCTTGTTGTCGCCCGCGTAGGCGCCCCAGACGCAGCCGTTCTGCTGCTCGTTGTTCTGGTAGTTGTCGGCCGGGTTGCGCTCGGAGCCGGGGGCGAGCCGGTTGATCAGGTCGTCGGCGACGACGGAGCAGGAGTCGGGCACCTCGGAGCGCTCGCCGCCGGCGGTCGGCGAGCTGTCGGCGCCGCTGCCGACGGCCTGGCCGGTCCCGTGCTCGGAGCCGCCGCCGACGCCGTGCAGGATGACGAACACGGCGAGCGCGCAGGCCGCCACGGCGCCGCCCGCGGCCAGCAGGATCGCGCCGCGCCGGCCGCCGCGGCGCTCGCGGGCGACCCGGTGGCTGCCGCTGCCGGACCGGTAGCCGCCGCTTCCCGCGCGGTGGCCGCCGCTTCCGGACCCGTATCCCCCGCTCTCGGAGGCGTAGCCGCCGCTGCCGGACGCGTATCCCCCGCTGCCCGAACGCGAGCCGCCGCCCTCCGTGCGGTAGCCGCCACTGGCGGAGCGGTAGTCCCCACTGGCGGAGCGGTAGTCGCCGCTGTCCGCTTCGTAGCGGTCCCGCCGCGAGTAGCCGCCGCTGTCGGCCGGGTAGTTGCCGCTGCCGGAGCCGGTCTCGTAGCTGCCGCCCGTCCGGTAGTCGCCGATCGGGTAGCTCCCGCTCTCGCCCGGGTAGCCACCGGAGGGGCGGCCGCCCGGCGGGTAGCGGCCGCTTTCGGACACGTACGCGCCGCCGGCGGTCGAGTAGCGTCCGCTTGCGGACGCGGAGCCCCCGCCTCCGGTGGGATAACCGCCGCTCTCGGTGGAGTAGCCGCCGCTCTCGGTGGGGTAGCCGCCGCTCGTGGAGTAGCGGCCGCTGTCGCCGGACCGGTCGCCGCCCTGGGTGGGGTATCCACCGGTCGAGTAGCCACCCGTGGGGTAGCCGCCGGTGGAGGACTCCCCGGCCGGGTACCCGCCCGTGGAGTATCCACCGGTCGAGTAGCCGCCGGACGAGGGATCACCGCTGGAGAGGGGCGCTGTCGGGTAGCCGCCGGACGGCCCGCTCTCGAAGCCCCCGGTGCTCACCTGGTGGCCGCCCGTGCCCGAGGCACGGCGGCCGTCCTGTCCCGGGTACGGCGCGTACTCGCCGTCCCCCGTGCGGTCGTCGCCGCTGCGATGGCTGCCACTCACCGGATCCCACTCCTGCTGTGAGGAAATCTCTGATATGTCGCGAAGGTGAGGTTCGTTCCGGCAAAGAGTACGACATCTCACAGCAAAGTGGTCCGGGCCCACTTACCGAATTCGGGGAAGATCTCCGATCCTTCTCAGACCAGGTCGGCGGGCAGGTCGCGCCAGCGATCACCGACCCCTTCGATCCTTACTTCGCGGATCTCGCCCGGCCCCTCCCCGCGGGAAATGATCACTTCCAGCCGGTCGTCGGCGAGGCCCTCCGCGAGCCCTTCTCCCCATTCCACGATCGTCACCGATTCCGCCAGCGAGGCGTCCAGATCGAGATCGTCGAGCTCGGCGAAACCGCCCAGCCGGTAGGCGTCCACGTGCACCAGCGGCGGCCCGCCCGCCAGCGACGGGTGCACCCGCGCGATCACGAACGTCGGCGAGGTCACCGGCCCGCGGACCTTCAGGCCCTCGCCGATCCCCTGCGTCAGCGTCGTCTTGCCCGCGCCGAGGTGCCCCGTCATCACCAGCAGGTCCCCGGCCCGCAGCAGCCCGGCGAGCCGGACCCCCAGCTCGCGCATGTCCCGGTCGGTCGGGACGGTCACCATCATGCCGTTCACGCCGTCATGCCCTTCACGCCGTGCGCTCCTCCTCGTCCTCGTCGCAGCCGGGCCGGACGCGCTCGACCAGCCGGCGCAGGCCGCCGGTGACCACGCCCGGGTACTCCAGCGGCAGCACGTGCCCGGCCTCGTCCACCTCTACCAGCTCCGCGTCCGGCAGCGCCGCCGCGATCCGGCGGCCGTGCTCCGGCGGGGTCAGCCGGTCCCGGCCGCCCGCCAGCACCAGCACGGGGACCCGGCCCAGCGGCTCCAGCGCCGCGACCTTGTCGTGCACCATCAGCGCCGGATAGAACTCCGCGATCACGTCGATCGGCGTCGCCCTGATCATCTGCTCCAGGAAGTCCACCACCGTCGGGCTGACGTGCTTGTCGGCGAACGCCATCTTCCGGGTGACGACGAACGCCAGGTCGGCGCCCAGCCCGCGGGCCCGGTCCACCAGCTCGGCGCGCCGCCCGAGGCCCCGCAGCGTCCGCGGCGCCAGCGGGCGGACGACCTTCGCCAGCACCAGCGGCAGCCCCAGCGTCATCTCCGCGAGGTCCCCGCAGGAGGTGTTCACCAGCGCGACGCCGACGACCCGCGTCCCGAACAGCTCGGGGTGCGCGTCCGCCAGCGCCATGATCGACATTCCGCCCATCGAGTGCCCGACGAGGATCACCGGCCCCTCCGGGACCGCCGCCCGCAGCACCGCGTACAGGTCCTCGCCGGTCTGCTCGATCGTCGCGTGGGTCGGGTCGCTGCGCCCCGACCGGCCGTGGCTGCGCTGGTCCCAGAACACCGTCCGCAGTCGTCCCCGCAGGTCGCGGCGCTGGTAGTGCCACGAGTCGCCGTTCAGGCAGTAGCCGTGGCAGAACACGACCGTGAGCCCGGCGTCGTCCGGGCCGTCCACCTCGGCGTGCAGTTCCAGGCCGTCGGAGGCGCGGACGGTCAGCTCCCGGCCGCGCAGCTCGCCGAACGGCTCGTCCGCGTCCGGGTCGGGACGCAGCCGCACCCGGCCCACCGCGAGGTGCCGCAGGCCCACCGCCGCGCCGATCCCGGCCGCGCCGACGCCCGCCACGACCCCGGCGACGCCGATCCGCCGCTTGTTCCTGACGTCCATGCTCACGCCCCCTGCCGCCCCCGGTAGGCCCTCGGCACCCGGGCCCCGATGCGGGTGACGATCTCATACGAGATGGTGCCGAGCGCCTCCGCCCACTCCTGCGCGGTCGGCTCGCCCCGGTCCCCCGGCCCGAACAGCACGATCTCCTCCCCCGGCGCCAGCTCGTCGTCACCGAGGTCGATGACGAACTGGTCCATGCAGACCCGCCCGGCGATCGTCCGGCGGCGCCCGGCCGCGAGGACCTCCAGCACGTTCGAGCCGTGCCGCGGGATGCCGTCCCCGTACCCGGCGGGCACCACCGCCAGGTTCGTCTCCCGCGACGTGAAGTAGGTGTGCCCGTAGGACACGCCGCTGCCCGCCGGCACCCGCTTGACCAGCGCCGCGTCCGCGACCAGCGTCATCGCGGGCCGCAGTCCGAAGGTACCGAGGGACGGCACCGGCGTCAGCCCGTACGTCGCGATACCCGGCCGTACGAGGTCGAACCGCGCCTCCGGCAGCGTCAGTGCCGCCGCCGAGTTCGCCAGGTGCCGGACCTCGAACCGCGCGCCCGCCTTCTCGGCGTGCTCCACCATCTCGGTGAACGCCCCGATCTGCGTGCCGATCGACGGGTGGCCCGGCTCGTCCGCGCAGGCGAAGTGCGACATCGCCCCGACCACCCGCAGGTGCCCGGCCGCCTCCGCCTTCAGCGCCGCGTCCACCAGGTCGTGCCAGTCCTGCCCGCGCGCCCCGCCCCGCGTCATGCCGGTGTCGGCCTTCAGGTGCACCCGCGCCGGGCGCCCCGCCAGCTCCGCCGCCCGGACCAGCTCGTCCACCAGCCACATCGCGCCCACGGTGATGTCGAGGTCGCGCGCCACGGCCTGCTCGTACGGCTCGCCGGGCACGCCAAGGCACACCAGCGTCCGGACGTCCACGCCGGCGTCCCGCAGCGCCAGCGCCTCCGCCAGTTTCGCCACGCCCAGCCACGTCGCGCCGCCGGCCAGCGCCGCGCGCCCCGCCTCCACCAGGCCGTGCCCGTACGCCTCGGCCTTCACCATCGCCATCACCTCGGCGCCGCCCGCCCGCTCGCGCAGCAGCCCGACGTTCCCGGCAATGGCGTCCAGATCGACGCGCGCCTCCGCAGGAACCCTCATGGTTACCCAGTGTGCCGTTCCCCAGGCCGTGCCCGAAGCATCGCGGTCAGGCCCCGTCCCCCGCAGGGCCCACCCCCGTGCGCCCTTTGCCTGATATGACGCACTTTCCCCGCACCCGGTTCAGCCCACGCCCGAGCTCTCCCTTGATCAAACCCCCCGCCCCGTACGCGAGCGCGTTACTCGTCCCGCACGCGAGCGCGTTATCTGACCGATGGGGCGACGCCGAAGGCGAGCCCCCATCGGGAAGCTCGCGAAGCGAGGTCGCGCTCGCCCAAGACCGGTCAGCGGGCGAGCCGCCAGGCGAGCCTGCTGGGCCGGGATTGCTTAAACACTGCGGAAGGCGTCGGGGAGGGCGGTGATGACGTCGTAGGCGCTGATCGGGGCCTCGGCGGCGGACGGGTGGGGCGCGGACGCGAGGCGGGCGGCGAGGCCGTGCAGGTAGGCGCCGGAGGCGGCCGCGTCGAGGGCCGGCATACCGCCCGCGAGCAGGGCGCCGATCAGGCCGGACAGGACGTCGCCGGTGCCTGCGGTGGCCAGCCGCGGGGTGCCGGTCGGGTTCACGCGGACGGGGCGGTCCTGCTCGGCGACGAGCGTCGTGGAGCCCTTGAGCAGGACCGTCGCGGACAGCTCGGCGGCGGCGCGGCGGGCGTGCTCCAGCCTGCGGGCCTCGATGTCCTCGCGGGCGACGCCGAGGAGGCGGGACAGCTCGCCCGCGTGCGGGGTGAGGACGGTCGGCGCGGGCCGCAGCAGCAGGTCGCGGCGGCGGGCGAGGACGGTGAGGCCGTCGGCGTCGACGAGGACGGGCAGGTCGGTGGCCAGGACGGCCGCCAGCAGCGACTCGGCGGCGTCGCCGGTGCCGAGGCCGGGGCCGGCGACCCAGGCCTGGACGCGCCCGACGCGTTCGAGGACCTTCGGCTCGTGCGGGCCGGGGTCGATCACGGTGGTGACGACCTCGGGCCAGCGCTGCCGGACGAGCTCGACGGGGTACGCGACGGAGGCGAAGCGGACCATCCCGGCGCCGCCGTGCACGGCGCCGCCGGTGCTGAGGACGGCGGCGCCGGTGTACTCGTCGCCGCCGGCGAGGATGCCGACGACGCCGCGCCGGTACTTGTCGGACTCGGGGCCGGGCTCGGGCGGGCGGACGTCGGCGGGGCGGGCGGCGACGACGTCGGGGTCGGGCAGGTCGTCGCCGAGGCCGATGTCGACGAGTTCGACGACGCCGCAGTGGGCGGCGCCGGGGTCGATGAGCAGGCCGGGCTTGTGGGTGCCGAAGGTGACGGTGATGTCGGCGTGGACGGCGTCGCCCTCGACGCACCCGGTGCCGGCGTCGACGCCGCTCGGGACGTCGCAGGCGACGACGAGGCCGGGCGCGGCGGAGGCGAGGGCGGCGAGGCGGGCGTGCGGGTCGCGGAGGGCGCCGGTGCCGCCGATGCCGGTGAGGCCGTCGACGATGAGGTCGGCGCCGGCGATCGCGGGCTCGGGGTCGCCGTCGAGGAGGCGGCCGCCGGCGGCGCGCAGCGCGGCGAGCCCGCCCTCGTGGATCTTGGAGCCGGCCTGGACGGCGCGCACCCGGGCGCCCCGGAGGGCCAGCCGGGCGCCCGCGTAGAGGGCGTCGCCGCCGTTGTCGCCGCCGCCGACCAGCAGGACGACGCGGGCCCCGTAGACGGCGGGCAGGACGCGGGCGCAGACGGCCGCCAGCCCGGCGGCGGCGCGCTGCATCAGCGCGCCGTCGGGGAGCCGCGCCATGAGCGCCCGCTCCGCCGCCCGCACCTTGCCGACCTCGTGCGCGTACCTCATCCGCTGCTCCCCATGCGCGCCGTCCGGACGATCACATGACTTAGCCTGCCACGCTCCACCGCCGTGTAACCGGCCGGAGCCGTTCCGCGATCCCCGGCGCAATGGCGCGGGGGATCCGGGTCCGATTCATGGTCCGCCACCCGAAAGGTGGGTTAGCGTGTGTTTTCACGGAAGTTGCAGTGCGGCGCGGGCGCGGAAAAACCCGTAAAATGATCAGCCAACGTGCAGCGACGGACGGTCCCGATGCGGCACACTGCGACGGGACCGCTCCCCGGACGAGAAGGGGGTCGGAACGGTGGTCGCGTCTCGGAGTGCCTCCGGGGACATGAGTCCGTTCCGGGGTCCGAACGTCCGGCAGCGCCGGCTCGCCGCCGAACTCCGGCGGCTCAGGGAACAGAAGGGACTCACCGGAGACGATGTCGCCGAGCGGCTGGCCTGGTCGACCGCCAAGGTGAGCCGGCTGGAGAACGCGCGTACCGGCGCGAAGATCGACGACATCCACGCGCTCATCGACCTCTACGATATCGCCGAATCCCACCGATCCGAGCTGATCGCCCTTGCACACGATGCCGCGGAGAAGGGCTGGTGGGAGGGTTACCGGGAACTGCCCGGCGGCTACTCCGCACTGATCGCACTGGAAGACGAAGCGAACAAGATCACGCAATGGGAGACCTACATCGTTCCGGGCCTCCTGCAAACCGAGGCGTACGCGCGCGCGACGATCTCCGGGCTGCATCTTTTCGACACCGTCCCGCCGCGGGAGATCGACCGCAGGGTCGAGGTGCGGATGCGTCGCCAGGGAATCCTGCACAGAGCAGAACCTGTCGAATACACCGTCCTGCTGGACGAGTCCGTGCTGCAGCGCCTCGTCGGCGACCACGCGGTGATGCGAGCGCAGCTCGACCATCTCCTCGAGGTCGCGGAGATGCCGAACGTGACTCTGCGCGTCCTGCGGCTGGGTGTCGCCCATCCTCTGATGGAGGCGTCGTTCCAGTTGCTGGAGTTCGACCCGGTCCACGACGTCGTCTTTCCGGACATCGTTCACACGGAAAGTCTCACGGTCAGCCAGTTTCTCGACGAGAAGATCACGCACATGTATCGGCTCGCGTTCGAGGGAATGGCCCGGGTCGCGCTCGACGGCGCCGAGTCCATGGAATTCATTGCGCAAGCGCGGGCCGTCTGGCGATAGCACCGCCGCTACGGCGGTGCATATATCCGGAAAGGCCAACGCGTGTCCTCGTTCGAAATGTCGCCTGACCTCAACGCGCCCGCAGCCGGTGCGTCCGAAAACGCCGCGACCGGCTGGCGGAAAAGCGCGCGGTGCGCGGGCAACGGCGCCTGCGTGGAAATCGGGAGCCTGCGCGGCGGCGCGGTCGCCGCACGGGACGCCTTCCACGGCGACAGCGGGCCCGTGCTGACGTTCTCCGCCGCCGAGTGGCGGGCGTTCGCGTCCGCCGCCAAGGCCGGCCGCTTCGATCTGGCCCGCTGACACCGGGGGTCCGCGGGCGAAGAGGTGACCGACGGCCCGCACCGGCGTCCGCCGGGGCGGGCCGCTCTTGCGCACCAGGGGTCGCAGCGGTACCGGCGCCCCCGCTGATCATCGGCATTCCGGGCGGATCTTGTTACCTTGTTCCTGGCATCGGCAGCGCCGCCGTGAGCAGAATGCGTCTCCGATTCGGGAGCCAGGATGAGTTTCCATGCCGCACCGCCCCCACGCTGGAGGAAGAGCACCCGCTGCGGGGCGAGCAACACCTGTGTCGAGGTGGCCGGGCACGACGACGGAATCGTCTCCGTACGGGACGGAGCAGCCGACGATACGTGCTTGGACTTCGCTCGCGGAGAATGGCGGCGGTTCGTCGCGGCCGTCCGGAGGGGAGCCTTCGACTTGCACTGAAAGTTGCATTTACTGAGATTCTCAGAAACGACCCGCGAATAGCCGCCACCCGTCCGCACCGGCGCGGACGGGCCCGCGCGCAAAGGCTCCGCACGCGAAGGGCGGGGGAGGCGCCCGCCTCCCCCGCCCCCCGCGTCGGCGGCTACTCGACCGTGACGGACTTCGCGAGGTTCCGGGGCTGGTCGACGTCGTGGCCCTTCGCGGTGGCCAGCTCGCAGGCGAACACCTGCAGTGGCACGGTCGTCACGAGCGGCTGCAGCAGCGTCGGGACGGCCGGGACGCCGATCAGCGTGTCCGCGTACGGCTCCACCGACGCGTCGCCCTCCTCCGCGATCACGATGGTGCGGGCACCGCGGGCGCGGATCTCCTGGATGTTCGAGACGATCTTGTCGTGCAGGACGTCCCGGGCGCGCGGCGGCACGACCACCACGACCGGCAGCCCCTGCTCGATGAGCGCGATCGGGCCGTGCTTCAGCTCGCCCGCCGCGAACCCCTCGGCGTGCATGTACGCCAGCTCCTTGAGCTTCAGGGCGCCCTCCAGCGCCACCGGGAAGCCCACGTGCCGGCCGAGGAACAGCACGCACCGCTCGTCCGCCAGGGACCGGGCCAGCTCGCGGACCGGCTCCATGGTCTCCAGGACCTTGTCGACCTTCTCCGGCATCCGCTCCAGCAGCTGCACCATCGCGAACACCTCGTCGCCCCACTTGGTGCCGCGCACCTGCGCGATGTAGAGCGCGATCAGGTAGACCGCGACGAGCTGGGTCAGGAACGCCTTGGTGGAGGCGACCGCGATCTCCGGGCCGGCGTGCGTGTACAGCACGCCGTCGCACTCGCGCGGCAGCGTCGAGCCGTTGACGTTGCAGATGCCGAGCAGCTTGGCCTTCTGCTCGCGGGCGTGCCGGACGGCCATCAGCGCGTCCATCGTCTCGCCGGACTGGGAGATCGCGATGACCAGCGTCGTCGGCGACAGGATCGAGTCCCGGTAGCGGAACTCGCTGGCCAGCTCCACCTCGCAGGGCAGCCCCGCCCAGTGCTCGATCGCGTACTTGGCGATCAGCCCGGCGTGGTAGGACGTGCCGCACGCCACCACGATGATCTTGTCGACCTCGCGGAGCTCCCGGTCCGAGATGCGCATCTCGTCCAGGTGCAGCCGGCCGTCCGCGCCGATCCGGCCGAGCAGCGTGTCGGCGACCGCCCGCGGCTGCTCGGCGATCTCCTTGAGCATGAAGTAGTCGTAGCCGCCCTTCTCCGCGGCGGACACGTCCCAGTCGACGTGGTACTCCTTCACCTCGGCGGGCCGGCCCTCGAAGTCGGTGACCGTCACCCCGCCGGAGCGCAGTTCCACGACCTGGTCCTGGCCCAGCTCGATCGCGTCCCGGGTGTGCTCGATGAACGCCGCGACGTCGCTGGCGAGGAAGTTCTCGCCCTGCCCGACCCCGACCACCAGCGGCGAGTTGCGGCGCGCCCCGACCACCAGGTCGGCGTCGCCGGTGTGCACCGCGACCAGCGTGAACGCGCCCTCCAGCCGGCGGCACACCCGGCGCATCGCCTCCGCCAGGCCGCCGCCCCCGCCGGCCAGCTCGTCCTCCAGCAGGTGCGCGACGGCCTCGGTGTCGGTGTCGGACTTCAGCTTGTGCCCGGCGTCCTCCAGCTCGGCGCGCAGCTCGGCGAAGTTCTCGATGATCCCGTTGTGGATCACCGCGACGGAGGCGGTGCAGTCGGTGTGCGGGTGGGCGTTGCGGTCGTTCGGCGCGCCGTGCGTCGCCCACCGCGTGTGCCCCATGCCGAGCGTCCCGGCGGGCGGCGGCTCCTCGGCGATCGCCTCCCGCAGGTTCACCAGCTTCCCCGCCCGCTTCGCCGTCGCCAGGCGCCCGTCGGCCAGCACGGCCACCCCGGCCGAGTCGTAGCCGCGGTACTCGAGCCTGGCCAGTCCGTCGACCACGACGTCGAGCGCGGGCCGGCCGCCTACGTACCCCACGATTCCGCACATGGCGGCAACTCTATTCGGTGTCTCCCACCGGACCTACCTGCAGAGGGCGTAGACGGGTGGCGCTAGGTTGGACGCCCGGTGAAAACCCGGAGACCGGCCTGAACGAACGATTACCGTTCTGGCCATGACGAGCGGATGGGACAGCGTGCCGACCCCTTACGTGGAACTCTCCCGCGAGGCCTGGCGGGCCCTGCGCGAGAACACCCCGCTGCCCCTCACCCCCGGTGAGCTGGACGCCCTGCGCGGCCTGCGGGACCCGATCGACATCACCGAGGTCGAGGAGGTCTACCTGCCGCTGTCCCGGCTGCTGAACCTGTTCTTCCAGTCCGACGGGCGGCTGCGCGACACCGTCAGCGGCTTCCTCGGCGGCGAGGTCGCGCCCACCCCGTTCATCATCGGCGTCGCGGGCAGCGTCGCGGTCGGCAAGTCCACCACGTCGCGGCTGCTGCGCACCCTGCTGGCCCGCTGGCCCGAGCACCCGAGCGTGGAACTCGTCACGACCGACAGTTTCCTGTATCCGAACGCGATCCTTACCGAGCGCGGGATCATGGAAAGGAAGGGTTTCCCCGAGTCCTACGACCGGCGCGCGCTGGTCCGGTTCGTCTCGTCGATCAAGGCGGGGGCGGACAAGGCGGAGATCCCGGTCTACTCCCACCTGGAGTACGACATCGTCCCGGACGCGGTGCAGACCGTCCGGCGGCCCGACATCCTGATCGTCGAGGGGCTGAACGTGCTGCAGGCGCCGCCGCCCGGCACCCTCGGCGTCTCCGACTTCTTCGACTTCTCGATCTACGTGGACGCCCGGGTCGAGGACATCATGCAGTGGTACGTCGAGCGCCTGTTCGCGCTGCGCCGCACGGCGTTCACCGACCCGCGCTCGTACTTCCACAAGTACGCCCACGAGCTGGACGAGGACGAGACCGCCGCGTTCGCCAAGCGGGTCTGGCGGGACGTCAACGAGATCAACCTCGTGTCCAACATCCTGCCGACCCGGGCCCGCGCCACCCTCGTCCTGCACAAGGGCCGCGACCACGCCGTCCAGCGCGTCCGGCTGCGCCGGATCTGACGCCGCTCCCCGCCGGGTCGGGGACCCCGTGCCCCTTGCCGGGGCGTCCCCTCGGCGCGTAGTGTACGAAACCGTTTCGTTTCGAAGTGAGGAGGGGCGGGCGCATGTCGGACGCACGGGGCGCGGCCCGCGAGGAGGCCATCCTGCGGGCCGTCCTCGACCTGGTCGCCGAGGTCGGCTACGACCAGGTGACCATGGACGCGATCGCCGCGCGGGCGCGGGCCAGCAAGGCGACGATCTACCGGCGCTGGCCCGGCAAGGCCGAGATGGTGGTGGCGGCGGTCCGCGGCCGCGCCGGCGCCGCCGCGGTGACCCCGCCCGACACCGGGGAGCTGCGCACCGACCTGCTCGCGGTGCTCCGGCAGATGCGCGACGGCCTGCTGGCCCAGGACGCCGCGCTCGTCCTCGGGCTGATGGTCGCCATGCACCGCGACCCGGCGCTGGCCGACGCCGTCCGGGCCCGGTTCGTGCACGACAAGCACGCGATGTTCGGCGCCGCCATCGCGCAGGCCGTCGCGCGCGGCGACCTCCCGGCCGGCCTCGACGCCGCCCTGTTCATGGAGATCAGCTCGTCGATGCTGTTCTCCCGGCTGTTCGTCGCGGGCGAACCGCTCGACGACGCCTTCGTCCTCCGCCTGGTGGACGACGTGCTGCTGCCCCTCCTCGACCACCAGACCAGCGCGACCCACCAGACCAGCGCGACCGACCGGACCAGCGCGACCCATCGGACCAGCGCGACCCACCGGACCAGTGCGACCTAGGAGCATCCGATGTGGCAGACGATCGTTCTCAGCGGCCTCGGCGGAGTGGTGGGCGGCAACGCCCTCCCCCACTTCGTGCGCGGCATCACCCGCGAGCGCTACCCGAACGTCACCGGCAACGGGCCGCTGCCGAACCTCGTCGGCGGCTGGGCCGGGCTCGTGGTGGCGCTCCTGCTCGTCCACTGGGCGGACCCGGGCCGGCACCCCGGCTGGGCCTTCGGGTCCGCGGCGGCCGGCGTGCTGCTCATCGGCCTTTTCCACGCGGGCCCCGGCGCCTTCGGCCGCAAGGAGACCCCGCCCCCGGCCGCTCCCCGCCCCGGCCCAGCGGCCTGAGTCCCGCGCGGGCACGCGTCAGGACGTCCAGGCCAGCTCGTAGTACTTCAGCGCGTCGTCCTCGGCGACCAGGCGCATCCCCGCCGCGGCCATGACGCGCTGCGACGCGACGTTGCCGCGGTCGGTGTCGCCCCTCACACGGGCGGCGCCGCCCGCGCGGGCGAAGCGGAGCAGTTCCCGGAGCGCCTCGGCGGCGTAGCCGTGGCCGCGCGCCGCCTCGACGAGCCCGTACCCGATCGTGACGGCGCCGCCGTCGTCCGGGGCCGCGTGGAAGCCCGCGCCGCCGATGGCGCGCCCGTCGGCCCGTACCCGGATCTCGTAGGCGCCGAAGGGCCGCGGATCACCGTCGGAGGCGCAGACCTCCAGGTAGCGGCGGGCTCCCGCCACGTCCATGCCGGTGGGATAGCCGCCCGCCGGAGCCGGCCCGGCCGCCACCAGCCGCTCCGCCTCGGCGACGGTGAACGGGTGCAGCACGAGACGTTCCGTCACAAGATCCTCCATACCGGAACCACTACCAGCCGGCCGGCCGGCAGGGCACCTGGTTTTCCGCCGCCGCCGGATGGCGCGGGCCGGTAGGTTCGTCCGTTATGGGGGCGACCGTCGGTGCGGCGATCGGCATGTTCGCGGGGACGAACGTCGACGACATCATCGTGCTGACCGTCCTCTTCCTCAGCGGGCGGACCGGCGGGGCACCGCGGGCCCGGCAGATCTGGGCCGGGCAGTACGCGGGCGTCGGCGTCCTGGTCCTGGTCTCGGTGGTCGCGGCGCTGGGGCTGACCGTCGTGCCGGACGCGTGGATCGGGCTGCTCGGCCTCGTCCCGTTCGCGCTCGGCGTCCGCGGGCTGGTCGGAGCGGTGCGGGCCGGGGACGGCGACCCGCCGCCCGTGGCGTCGGGCACCGTCGCCGTGGCCGCCGTCACGATCGCCAACGGCGCCGACAACATCGCGGTCTACACCCCCGTGTTCCGCACCATCGGCCCCGGCGCGACGGCCGTGACGATCGCTGTGTTCGCCGCCGGGGTGGCACTGTGGTGCCTGGCGGGGTCATGGCTCGGCTCGCACAAGAAGGTCATCGAGGTCGTCGAGCGCTACGGCCGCTGGCTCGTCCCGCTCGTCTTCATGGCGATCGGCGCGGTCATCGTCGTCGGTTCCGGCGTGCTGACCCGGCTCTGAGCAGGGTGATGCGGGTAATCCGCCAGGGGGCGGTGGGCGTCCTCTGGTGAACCGGCCTCCCCGCGCCGGGCGGCGGCTCGGCCGCGGACAGGCTCAGGAGAGAAATGATCTATCTCGTCGGCACGACCGGGTTCCCGAACTACGGCGATGAGCTGATCGCCGCGGCCTGGCTGCGGTACCTGGCCGAGGCGGCCCCGGACACGGACGTGTGGCTGGACTGCCCGAGCCCCGGCCCGGCCGGGGTGCTGCTCGACGGGATCCACCCGCGGGCGCGGTTCACCGACACGTTCTGGCGGCTGTGCTGGGAGGCCCCCGGCGACGGTCCGTGGGAGACGGCGGCCTGGGTGCGGCGGGCGATGCACCATCCCGGGATGGCCTGCCGGTGGGTGGCCGGCATCGAGCTGGCCGCGCGGGCGCGGATCGTCCACGTCATCGGCGGCGGATACGTGAACCGCATCTGGCCGAAGCACTACGGGCTGCTCGCCGCCGCCGTGGGGGCGGTCGAGCGGTCCGGCGGACGGGCCGTGATGACCGGGCAGGGGCTCTTCCCCGCGGCGGAGGACGCCGCGCCGCTGGTCCGCGAGCTGGCGGCGCGCTTCGAGCTCGCCGACGTGCGGGACGAGCCGTCCGAGCGGCTCCTCGGCGACGTGACGGCGACCGGCCGCACCGGCGACGACCTTCTCCTCGGGATCGGCCCGCACCTGTACCGGCGACCCGAGGAAGAGATGCCGGAGGTCATGCTCTGCCTCCAGTCGGACCTGCTGGAGATCCCGCGCCCCGCCCTCGCGTCCTTCGTGACCGGCACCATGCGGGCCTGGGGCGTCACCGGCGACCGGATCGGGGTCGTCGAGGGCATCCCGGGCGTCGACCGGGCGATCTACGACCTGGTCGAGCCGTACCTGCCCGGCATGCGCTTCTACCCGTTCTCCGACATCTGGGCGCACGGGCTGCCCGCCGGGCCGGAGCAGGTCTGGCTCTCCACCCGCTTCCACCCGCACCTGCTCGCCGCCGCCGCCGGAGCGAGCGGCGTGGCGGTGCCGATCAACCCCGACTACTACGCGACCAAGCACCGCTCCCTGACCGGCGCGGGCAGCGGCTGGACGCTCGCCGAGCCCCCGGCGGTGCCGGAGCGTCCGGCCGGCGGCGGGTTCGACCCGGCGGCGCTGGCGTCCCTCCGGGAGGGGAAGGCCGCGCTGGCCGCGAAGATCTACTCCTGACACCCGGAGGCCGGGCGCCCGATCGACGAGCGCCCGGCCGCCGGGTATCAGGCCGCTGGAAGGCGCATCACTCGGCGCTGGCGATGGTCAGCGAGCGCAGCCGGAACGCCGCCAGGAACGCGGCGCCCACCGTGACGGCGACGAGCAGCGGGATCGCCACGCCGAGGTCGACGGACGAACTGACGGGCGACGCCGGGGTCAGGGCGTCGGTGACCGACAGCGCCCACTGCTGGATGGACGCCGACTTCGCGCCCGGCGCGAAGCTCCCGAGCAGCGTCTCCCAGACCAGCGCGTACAGCAGCCCGATCGTGACCGCGTTCCGGCTCATCACCGCGAGCGCCACGAACACCGCGCTGTAGGCGACGCCGCCGACCAGCACGCCGACGGTGAAGGCGGGCACGAGCTGCGCGGTCGTCCCGGTCAGCACCAGCCCGGCCAGCAGGGTCGGGACGACCGAGAACGCCGCGACCAGCACGATCGCGACCGCCAGCTTCGTCAGCACGATCACCTGCCGCGGGATCGGCTTGGTCAGCACGTACATGATCTGGCCGTCGTCGATCTCCGGGCCGATCACGCCGGTGCCGGCGATCAGCGCGAGCAGCGGCAGCAGCGTGGCCAGCCCGAACTTCTGCAGCACGTTCGCCGAGACGTCCAGGTCGTTGTTGCCCGTCCAGCGCAGCACGACCGCCAGGACGACCAGCAGCGCCGGCAGCGCGAGCAGGAGCAGCGCGCGCCTCCGGCCGAGCATCGCCCGGAAGGTGATCATCGCAATGGTCGCGTTCATCGGAGCATCACCGGGCCACCAGGTAGGAGAAGACGCTTTCGAGGGACTCGTCGGCCGGGGAGACCTCCCACAGCCGGACGCCGGCGTCCCGCGACACCTGCGGGAGCAGCCAGGTGAAGCGCTGGAAGTCGACCGCCTCGACGCGCAGGCCCTTGTCGGTGAGCTGGACGCTGCGGGCCGAGCCGTCGGCGATGACGGCGGCGGCGAGGCCCCGGTCGTCGGACGAGCGGACGAGGAAGATGTGCGGCCGGTCGGTCATCAGCCGGCGGATCTTGCGGAAGTCGCCGGACGCGGCGTGCCGGCCCGCGACGATCACCTCGATGTGCCCGGCGAGCCGCTCGACCTCCTCCAGGATGTGCGAGGAGAACAGGATCGTGCGGCCCTCGTTCGCCATCCGGGTGATCAGGTCCATCAGCTGGAGGCGCTGGCGCGGGTCCATGCCGTTGAACGGCTCGTCCAGCAGGAGGACGGGCGGGTCGTGCACGAGCGCGGACGCCATCTTGATCCGCTGCTTCATGCCCTTGGAGTAGGTGCCGATCGTCCGGCCCGCCGCGTACGCCATCTCGACCCGGTCGATGGCCTGCCGTGCGGCGGCCTGCGGGTCGGGCAGCTTGTGCAGCTTCGCCATCGACAGCACGAACTGCTCGCCGGTGAGGAAGTCGTAGGCGCTCTCGCGCTCGGGGACGAGCCCGAGCCGCCGGTAGATGCCGGGGTTCTGCCAGATCGGCTCGCCGTCCAGCGTGATCGTCCCGGACGAGGGGGCGAGGAACCCGCCCATCATGTGGATGAGCGTGGACTTCCCCGCGCCGTTCGGGCCGAGTAGGCCGGTGACGCCCGGGCCGATCGTCATCGAGACGCCGTTGACCGCGACGACGTTGCCGTACCAGCGGGACACCTTCTCCAGCCTGATCTCGCTCATGCCCCGCTCCTTCGAGGGGAGACGGCCCCTCGCGCCCCCCGGTTCGCTTCGCTCATGACAGCCCCGCCTTCCGGAACCGGCGGTACAGAACCGCGACCGAGCCGGCGACGATCACCGCGCACAGCGCGAGCGCGACGACGCCGCTGAACGTGCCGGACGGCACGTCCACCGCGGACTTCTGCTGGCCGAGCAGCCGCACCTGGACGATGTCGATCAGGTTGAACGGGGCGAGGACGCCGATCCAGCCGGCCAGGGTGAAGTTGGTCTGGTGCTCGGCGATGCCCTGGATGATCAGCGTGAACGTGCTGGTGATCATGTAGACGGCGATGACGGCGGCGACGCCGAGGCCGCGGCGCGGGGTGAACGCGGCGACGACCGTCCCGATCGCGGCGAGCACCAGCGCGAACAGCACGCAGCCGGCGAGGCCCGCGAGGTAGTGCAGGAACTGGTGCCAGGAGTCCGGCACCTTCGTCACGAGGCCGCCGACGTACAGCACGGTGACGGGCACCGCCATCAGCGCGAACAGCGCGGTGGCGAGCGCGCCGAGCTTCGCCAGGACGAAGTCGAGGTGGCCGACCGGGCGGGAGAAGTACAGCGGGACGACGTGGAAGCGGATCTCCCGGGACGCCAGCACGGGCGCCTGCGTGGCCAGGAAGATCGCGATGATGACCTGGAGGGTGACCGCGTAGGAGGAGTAGCGCATCAGCGCCTCGGGCCGCTTGGCGACCGCGACGACCGCGACGGACCCGGCGGCCGGCAGCAGCATGATCGCGGCGAGCAGGAACGGCATGACCTTCGCGCGGGCGGGCCGTCCGAGGCCGAAGGCGGCGCGCAGGTTGTGCACGTACAGCGACCGCATCACGTAGGCGCGGCCGCTGCGGCGGCCCTCGTAGTGGCGGTAGCCGATGTCGTGGATGGTGCTGGTGCTCATCGCGGGCCTCCCTGCGGCGCGCCGGGCGGCATCGGGACGGGCGGGGCGCCCGGCGGGGCGGGCGGCGGCACGCCCGGCGTCCCGGGCGGACCGAACGGACCCGGCGGACCGGACGGACCGGACGGACCGGACGGACCGGGCGGGCCCGGCGGGACGGTCTCCGCGGGCGCGGTCTGGAAGACCTCCTCGATGTGGTGGCGGCGCTGCTCCATCCGGATCAGCCGCAGCCCGAGGTCGGCGACGCCGTCCCGGACGAGGTCGTAGGTCGCCTCCCCCGCGATGTCGATGACCAGGAACCGCCCCTCCGGATGCACGGACACGCCCTGGTCGTACAGGTGCTGCCCGAGCGTGTCGCGTCCCTCGTCCACCTCGACGGTGAGCACGCCGCTCTCGGCGGTGTACGCCTCGACGGCCTGGGAGCGCAGCAGCTTCCCGCCGTCGATGATGACCACGTGGTCGCAGACCCGCTCCAGCTCGCCCAGCAGGTGCGAGGTGACCAGCACGCTGATGCCGAACTCGGCGCCGATGCGCCGGATCAGGTCGAGCATCTCGTCGCGCCCGGCCGGGTCGAGGCCGTTGGTCGGCTCGTCGAGGAAGACCAGCTTCGGGTCGTGCACGAGGGCCTGGGCCAGCTTCACCCGCTGCCGCATGCCCGTCGAGTAGCCGCCGATCGGACGGTAGCGCTCCTCGTACAGCCCGACGTGGCGCAGGGTGTCGGCGGCGCGCTCGCGCGCGGCGGTCGGCGGCAGCCCGCACATCCGCGCCATGTGCACGACGAACTCCGTCGCGGACACGTCCGGCGGGAGGCACTCGTACTCGGGCATGAACCCGACGTTCTCCCGGATCCGGACGCCCTCGCGGGCGATGTCCATGCCCAGCACGGTCGCGGTGCCGGCGGACGGGGGCTGCAGGCCGAGCAGGATCTTGATCAGCGTGGACTTGCCGGCGCCGTTGGCGCCGACCAGCCCCACGACGCCGGGCTCGACGGCCACCGTCAGGTCGTCCAGGGCGGTCACCCGGGGGAACCTCATCGTCAGGCCCTGGGTGGCGATAATCGGCATGTCCCCGAACCTAGCGGCTGGGTGCGGCCGCGGCGTCACCCTTAGGTGGTACGCGGATGCGCCTTAAGTCGACCGTTTGGCCGCCGATCGGCCCCTCTGGCGGAGGACCGCGCTCCACACGGCGCGCTGGAGGAACAGCGTCACCGTGCCGGCGATGATCATCCCGAGGAGGTTGACGCCGAGCTGCTCCAGCGACCCGGTGATCTCGGCGCCGTGCCGGAGCGCCATCGCGACCGCGAGGTTCCCGGCGGCCGGGACGGTGGTGACCGAGATGAAGACGCCGACCAGCGCCGACGACTTCCCCGCCGTCAGCGACAGCACCCCGGCGGCGCCCGCGAGCAGCGCGACGATGAACGACCAGCGGTCCGGGCTGTAGATGAACGCGGTCAGCGGCCGGCTCGCGGGCAGCCGGTCGCTCTCGATCACGCCGGTCCACTTGCTGACCAGCGCGCACACGTAGGTGATGGCGATGGCGGAGGTGAACCCGACGATCAGCGCCCGGACCGCCTGCCAGATCCGCCCCGGCTGCCGCCGGAAGATCCCGTAGCAGATCGCCGCGACCGCGGCGAACTCCGGGCCGAGCACCATCGCGCCGACCACCAGGACCGGCGAGTCGATCAGCGCGGCGATCCCGGCCAGCTGCGTCGCCAGCGCGAGGAACGCGATGAACGACCAGGTCAGCATGGTGCCCTCGGTGACCTGCCGGTCGAACTCGTCCCACACGACCGCGTCGTCGCCATGGCCGGGCGCGCGCCGTTCGGCCCGCTCGGCGACCTCCGACACCGACAGGTCGATCTTCTCCATCGCGATGGAGCCGTCCCTGTCGATGCCGAGCCGGCGCAGCGCGGCGAGGACCTCGTTGGCGGACTCGCGCGCCACGTCGATCTGGACGAGGTCGCCGCGCGGGGAGCGCGCGGCGCCGGGGAGGACGACGACGTTCGTGGCGCCCGCGCAGTCCGACAGGGCCGCGCAGACGGCCTCCGTCCGGTCCGGCGGGACGATCGCTCTGAGGTGCAGCACCCGCCACATGCTGCCGTAAAAGCCCGGGGACCGTGGCGCCGGCGCGAGTCCGTACGATTTGATCGTTTATTTACCCGCATCTGGGTGAAAGACGACAGAAAACTCCGGGTGGTGAGGGCATGACGCGGCGCGACGGGCTGCGACGGGAACGCGTGCTACGACGGGCACGGGCGCGACGACGGGAACAGGGCCGGCGCGGGACGGCCCTCGCGGCGGCGGCGCTCGCGCTCACCGTCCCCCTCGCGGCGTCCGGCTGCAAGACGGACCCGGGCGCGGACGGATCGGGCGGGACGGGCGGGTCGTCCGGCGGGTCCGGGCCGTCCCGCAACGACGGGCACGCGGTGAGCCCCCTCGACAACCCCGACGGCACCAAGCCGGGCCTCGCGCCCATCACCTCCTCCGGCGACCTCGGCAAGGCGCGCGCGCTCATCAAGAAGGTCGCCACCAAGGGACGCGGCCCGAAGACCGGCTACGAGCGCGACAAGTTCGGCTACGCCTGGATGGACAACGCGCCCGACGTCCCGTTCGCGCACAACGGCTGCGACACCCGCAACGACCTGCTGAAGCGCGACGGGGAGGACGTGAAGTACCGGTCCGGGTCCAACTGCGTCATCGTCTCGCTCACGCTGGACGACCCCTACTCCGGCAAGACCATCCACTGGACGAAGTCGCACGCGACCGCCATCCAGATCGACCACGTCATGCCGCTGTCGTACGACTGGCAGATGGGCGCGTCGCGGTGGACCAAGGACAAGCGCGAGTCCATCGCCAACGACCCGCTGAACCTCATCCCGGTGGACGGGCCGCTGAACGGCGCCAAGAGCGACTCCGGACCGGCGTCATGGCTGCCGCCGAACAAGCGCGTCCGCTGCTCGTACGGCGTCCGCGTCGCGCAGGTGTCGCTGAAGTACGACCTGCCCGTGACGTCCGCCGACAAGCAGAAGATGCTCGAACTGTGCGGAGGATGACGGCGGCCCGCCCCAATATGCTCGTCGGATGAGCAACGAACCCGACGACCGGCCGGAAGCCGAGACCTCCGAGACCTCCGAGGCCGCCGACCGGCCCCGCGTCCGCACCGAGCGCGGGGTCGGCGCACGCGCCGTCGGCGCCGAGGTGACCGGCGCGTCCGCGACCGGCCTCACCCTGCGCCTCGGCAACGGCCTCGGCTCGCTCGCCCTCGGCTCCATGGCGCTCGGCGCGATCGCCATCGGCGCCGTCGCGATCGGCAAGCTCGCCGTGAAGCGCGCGATCATCGGCCACCTGGAGGCGGGCACCGTCGAGATCAAGCACCTCAAGGTCGGGCGCCTGGAGATCGACGAGCGCTGACCGCGCCCGCGCGGCCCCGGCCCGGCCCGGCTCGCGGCCGGGGTGCTCGCCAGGTGGCTCGCACCCCGGCCGGCGGATCAGCCGAGGAGGTCGCGGACGACGGCGGCGAGGCGCTCGGCGACGGCCTGCGCCTGGTCGTGCGACGCCGCCTCCACCATCACCCGCACCATCGGCTCGGTGCCGCTCGGCCGGATCAGCACCCGGCCCGTCTCGCCCAGCTCGGCCTCCGCGTCCGCCACCGCCGACGCCAGCCCCGGGTCGGTCTTCGCGCGCGTCTTGTCCACGTCCTTGACGTTGATCAGCACCTGCGGCAGCCGCGTCATCACCTTCGCCAGCTCGTCCAGCGGGCGGCCCCGCCGCACCATCGCCGCCAGCAGGTGCAGGCCGGTCAGCACGCCGTCCCCGGTGGTCGCGTGGTCCAGCATGATCACGTGGCCGGACTGCTCGCCGCCGAAGACGAACCCGCGCTCCTTCATCGCCTCCAGCACGTACCGGTCGCCGACCGCGGTCTCCACCACCGCGATCCCGGCGTCCCGCATCGCCAGCTTGAAGCCGAGGTTCGACATCACCGTCGCCACCACGGTGTCGGACGCGAGCGCGCCCGCCTCCCGCAGGTCCAGCGCCAGGATCGCCATGATCTGGTCGCCGTCCACCACCTCGCCCGACGCGGTCACCGCCAGGCACCGGTCGGCGTCGCCGTCGTTGGCGATGCCCGCGTCCGCGCCGTGCTCGCGCACCGCCGCGCACAGCGCGTCCAGATGCGTGGACCCGCAGCCGGAGTTGATGTTCAGCCCGTCCGGCGCCGTCCCGATGGTGATCACCTCGGCGCCCGCGCGGCGCAGCGCCTCCGGCGCCACCTCGCTGGACGCGCCGTTCGCGCAGTCCACCACCACGCGCAGCCCGTCCAGCGACACCGGCAGCGTCGCCAGCAGGTGCGCGACGTACTGCTCGACCGCGCCGTGCGCCTCCCGGACCCGGCCGACGCCCGCGCCGGTCGGCGGCTCCCACGCCGCCCCGAGCCGCGCCTCGATCCGGTCCTCGATCTCGTCGGGCAGCTTGTAGCCGCTGCGGTCGAAGAACTTGATCCCGTTGTCCGGCGCCGGGTTGTGCGACGCCGACAGCATCACGCCGAGGTCGGCGGCCAACTCGTGCGTCAGGTGCGCGACCGCCGGCGTCGGCAGCACCCCGAGCCGCAGCACGTCGACGCCCGAGCTCGCGAGCCCGGCGACCACCGCCGCCTCGAGGAACTCGCCCGAGGCCCGCGGGTCGCGCCCGACCACCGCCATCGGCCGGTGCCCCCGGAACGCGCCCTGCTCGCCGAGGACCCGCGCCGCCGCGACGGACAGGTCCATGGCCAGCGGGGCGGTCAGGTCGCGGTTGGCGAGCCCACGCACGCCGTCGGTCCCGAACAGACGAGCCACAGTTCAACTCCCGGAAAGACGAAAAGACCGCGCGGGCGGTCCGGAACGGGTGCGCGCCCCGTCCGCCCATGCGGTCAAATCTAGTGGGCCAGGCCCTGCGAACACGGGCGAGCCGCCGCACCCGGTGCGCCGCCCGTGCGGGGCGGCCGCGGAAACGTCCACGGGGTGCGGCGGCTCGTGCCGTCGATCAGCGCTTGCTGTACTGCGGAGCCTTGCGGGCCTTCTTGAGACCGGCCTTCTTACGCTCCGGCACCCGCGCGTCGCGGGTGAGGAACCCGGCCTTCTTCAGCGCCGGGCGGTGCTCGATGTTCGCGAACTGCAGCGCGCGGGAGATCCCGAGGCGCAGCGCGCCGGCCTGGCCGGTGGTGCCGCCGCCGTTGACCCGGGCGAGGACGTCGAACTGGCCCTCCAGGCCGAGCAGGACGAACGGCTCGTTCACGATCTGCTGGTGGACCTTGTTCGGGAAGTACTGGTCCAGGGTGCGGCCGTTGATCTTCCACTGGCCGGAGCCCGGGACGATCCGGACCCGCGCGATGGCCTGCTTGCGGCGGCCGGTGCCCGCGGCCGGGCCGGTGGCGACCGGCTGGCCCAGGTAGCTCTCGCCGGCGGCCTCGGGGGTCTCGGTGCTGTACTCGGACGGAGCGTCCTCGTAGGAGTCGAAGTCGACGCCCTCGGCGGGCGTCTCGGTGGACTCGGTCACGCTTCTCCTCAGGTGTTCTAGCCAGGGCGGCTGGCCCGGTGATCGGGTGCCCCGGCGGCCTCCACGGGCGCGCGCCGTCGCGCGTCCGCGTTACTTCGCGAGCTGGCTGATCTGGGTGATCTCGAACGGGACGGGCTTCTGCGCCTGGTGCGGGTGGTCCGGACCGGCGTAGACCTTCACCTTCCCGAACATCTTCCGGCCGAGGGTGTTCTTGGGCAGCATGCCCTTGATCGCCTTCTCGACCGCCCGCTCGGGGTGCTTGGCCAGCAGGTCGCCGTAGGCCACCGAGCGGAGACCGCCCGGGTAGCCCGAGTGCCGGTAGGCCTTCTTCTGCTCCAGCTTGTTGCCCGACAGCGCCACCTTGTCGGCGTTCACGATGACCACGAAGTCACCGGTGTCGAGGTGCGGGGCGTAGATGGGCTTGTGCTTACCCCGAAGCAGCTGCGCGACCTGACTGGCGAGACGGCCCAGCACGACATCGGTCGCGTCGATGACGTACCACTGACGCTGTACGTCAGCGGGCTTAGGGGTGTACGTGCGCACGGTCGTCAGCCTTCGTTTCTCGTCGACTTCACAGCGGATATCCTGCTCGCGCCGATCAGGACACTTGGATCTCCGACCTGGCGCTCCGGGAGGCCGGGGCCCGTAACGCGCGGACCCGTCCCCGGGACGGACACGCTGTGGGGCACACCGACACGTCGTTGCGATTCGTCTCCCGCCCGGACAGGCGTCGACGCATACAACAAACCCGCAGGATACCCGCGCGGACGCACGCGGGTCAAAACGCGGATCGCTGTGGCAGTCTCCCAGCCGCTCTCCAGTATGCAGCATCGTCCGCGGGGCCCGGCCCGGCGGCCCCGCGCCGGCCGCAAGGCCGTTTCAGACGATCTTGGTGTTCCCTCCCCCTTATAGGGATAAGGTGCCGCCGACCGGTCCACGCCGGCGCCGCCGGCCCGCACCCGGGAGCCCCCGCTGTCCCCTGCCCGCAGAACCGGTGCCCGCAGATCCGGTGCCCGCAGTTCCGGCCGACGGCCCGGACGCCATCAGGCCCGGCACTCCGGCGAGCCCGCGGCGCGCGGCTCCTCTCCTTCTCCTCCCTCCTCTTCCCCCCACGGCTCCTCGTCGGTGCGACCCGACCGGCCCGCGGGATCCCGGCGGCGGCGTCGCCGGGCGCGGACGGGACGGCCCGGCTCCCGGCCCCTCATCGCGATCGCGGTGACCATCGGCGCGTCGGCCCTCGCCATCGGCACGGGCGTCGCGCTCGACCGGCTCGTCCTGCCCCAGTTGCGGTCGGAGCCGATCGCCGCGTCCGACCACGGCGGCGGCCCGTCCGGCACGGGAGACTCGGGCCGAAGGGACGAGCCCGGCGCCGGGACGGGCGGCGGTGCCGGCCCCGGGCGCGGCACGCGCACCGCGCCCGCCGACGCCCCGGCCGGCGTCGGCGCGACGGCGCCGCCGAGGACGGCGCATTCCCCGTCGCCCTCCCCGAAGCCGTCGACGGCGAAGACGACGCCGCCCGCCGAGGACGCCGACCGGCCGGCGGACGGCCCGGCCGAGGCCCCCGGCGCGTCCGATCCGGCGGGCGCCGTCGTCGCGCTCACCAACACGGAGCGGGCCAAGGCCGGCTGCCGGCCCCTCCGCGTCGACAAGCGGCTCGCCGCCGCGGCCCGCGCGCACTCCGCCGACATGGCCGCGCACGGTTACTTCGATCACGACTCCCTCGACGGCGACAGCCCCTGGACGCGGATGCTCGACGCCGGCTACCCCGCCCCCGGCGCGGAGAACATCGCCAAGGGGTACGCCACGGCCGCCGCGGTCGTCGGCGGCTGGATGGACAGCCCCGGCCACCGCGCGAACATCCTCGACTGCGGTCTGCGCGCCATCGGCGTCGGCATGGCCGCGGGCCCGGACGGCCCGCTGTGGACCCAGGACTTCGGCTGGACGTGACGGCCCGGACCCGGACGGCGACCTTCCGCAAAGCACCGGCGTCCGGTTCGCCCCCATGTCATGGTGGGTGTTCCGAAGGTCCAGAGCCCTGAACGAGGAACGGTAAGGTCCAGAGCCATGGGTTATCCGGGCGATCAAGGCAGGCCCGGCGGCCGGCCACCGGGGCCGTCGCCGCAGGCGCCGTACGGCTCCGGAGCCGAGGCGCCACCGTACGGCAACGACAACGACGAGACCTCCGCCCCGCACGGCGAAGCCTCCGGCGCGCGCCCGTTCGGCGGCGAGTCCTTCGGCACCGGACCGCTGGAGGCGGACCCCTTCGGGACCGGGCCGCTGGAGGCGGAGCCCTTCGCGGCGCCGTCCGCGGCGGCCGAGGCCCCGGGCGCGCCCGGCGGTCCGACGGCCGTCTGGGGCGAGCCGCCCGCGCAGGGAGGCCAGGACGCGTTCCCGCCGGGCGACTTCGGGTCCGGCGGGCACGACCGCTTCGGGCAGGGCGGATCCGACCAGTTCGGGCAGCAGCAGTTCGGACAGGACCAGTTCGGGCAGCAGCAGTTCGGCCAGGAGCGGTTCGGGCAAGAGCAGTTCGGGCAGCAGCAGTTCGGGCAGGGGCCCGGCGAGTTCGGGCACGGCGACCCAGGGGACGACCCCTACGGCGCCCCGATGCCCGGCGGCTACCAGCCGGGCGACGCCGACGGCGCGCCGCCCGGACCGTCCGGCGAGAGCGGCCCGTCCGGGCGGCGCCGCAGCCTCCCGCTGATCATCGGCGGCGCGGTCGTCGCCGGGCTGGTCCTCATCGGCGGCGGCGTCGGCGTCGCGTCGATGATGAAGGACGATCCCAAGCCGGAGAAGAAGGCGCCGCCCGCCGCGGCGTCCACCAAGCCGACGGCACCAGCGACGCCGACCGTCCCGCCGCTGCAGGCGGTGAAGCTGCAGAGCCGCGCCACCGACCCGGTGAAGCTGACCCTGTCGGAGGTGTTCGGCAAGGCGTCGTTCAAGGCGTCGGGCCTCAAGTACGTGCGGACCGCCGCGAGCTCCACGACGAAGTGCAGCGCCGTCGTCGGCGGTACCGCGCTGGAGAAGGCGCTGAAGAAGGGCGACTGCACGCAGGCGCTCCGCGCCACCTACGCGCTCAGCAGCGGGTCGCTGATCGGCACCATCGGCGTCCTCAACCTCAAGTCCGCCGACGCCGCCAAGCTGGCGGTGAAGGCCACGTCCGCCAAGGACGCGTTCCTGGTGGCCCTGCCCGGCAAGGGCGTCACCAAGAAGGCGGGCAAGGGCCTCGCGTTCGGCACCTCGCAGGCGCGCGGCCACTACCTCGTCATGACCTGGGTGCAGCGGCCGGACGGCAAGGCGATCGCCGCCAAGTACCATAAGGCGGTCAGCGTCTTCGGCGCCGAGCTGTACAAGGGCAGCGACCTCGCCTTCGCCCTGCACTACAGGGAAACAGAAGGCAAACCCCTCAAGAAATGACCGGTTTGAATACCCTGTCTGCTTATGTCTGGACCTAGAGACACCCGGGAGACCGCCGAGGAGGCGGGGACGGCCGCCGCCCCCGCCTCCTCGGCGCCCCCCAGCTTCGGTGCGGTCCCTCCCGCGGGAGGCTCCGCCACCGAGGCCGCTCCCGCCAGCCAGGCCCCGATCGACGAGGCCGCAGCGCCCGCCAGTGCGGGCGGCGCCGCCGCAGCCGACGAGGCACCGTCCGCGTCCTCCCCCCTCCGGCTGCCCGCGTTCGGCCTGCAGACCCCCTGGTGGGCCTCCGAACCCGCCGCCGACACGGGCGCCATCGGCGAACCGGCCGGAGCCGCCGCGGCTCCGGGCACCGCGCCGTCCGCGGAGACCGGGGCGCCCGCCGCGCCCGGGGCCGCCGCCGGAACGGTCCCGCCCGGCACGCTCGTCGCCGGGGCCGGCGTCCCGAACATCGACTCCCGCGGCGCCGTCCCGTCCGAACCGCTGATCAAGGGGCCGCTCGCCTTCGGCGACACCGACCCGGACGGCTTCGCCGCCGTCCCCGACGAGGACGCCGCCCCCGGGCCGGTCCCCTCCGGCACTGACGGCGGCGCGAACGGCGGCATGGCCGAGGACGCCCCGAGCCCCTCCACGACGACCGGGCCCATGGGCATCGCGCCTCCGGTCCCGCCGAAGCGCGGCAAGCCCGGGGCAAAGGCCAAGGCCGCCGCGAAGGCCAAGCCCACCGCACAGGCGAAGCCGACAGCACCTGCCCAGCCCGCCGCCGCGAAGACGGCCGAGCAGCCCCGGCCCGCGCCGGAGCCTCCGGCCCCGCCGCGGGGCGGCGCGGCTGGCACGGCGGCGTTCGAGAAGGCCGTGGAGGCCGAGAAGGCGTCCACGGCGGTCGCCCCGGTCCTGGTCCCCGACGCGATCCTGCCGCCGGGCGTCCTGCCGCCCACCGGCAGCGGCCCGTACCCGCACGGCGAGGCGGGCGACGCGACCGCGACGGCCGAGCAGCCCGCCATGGCCACCGTGATCACCCCCGTCTACCACGCCGAAGGCGGCGTCCCGCTCGACGAACCCGCCCCGGCGGGCCCAGGCGGCCCCGGCGGGCCGTCCGCGCCCGGCCCCCGGCCGCGCGGGGGCGGCGGCGGCAGGCAGCGCCTCGTCCTCGTCGGCGGCGGCGCGGGCCTCGTGCTCGCCGCCCTCGTCGCGCTGTTCGTCCTCGGCGGGACGGGATCGAAGGGCGACGGCGCCACCCGCAAGGCCGCCGAGCCCAGCCACGCCGCCTCGGCGCCGCCGAAGGCGGGCACGACGCCCAAGCCGAAGCCGACCGACATCAACGACGAGAAGACCGACCCGAAGGACCTGTCGTTCACCGAGGCCTTCCCCGAGGCGACCGTGCAGCTCGGCAGCCGCACCTTCGCCCGCGACCGCTGGTCCATCAACAAGGACCTCGGCTACGCGGCGCGCGGCTCGATGCTGAAGGCGCTGCAGCGGGAGAGCTGCCGCAAGGTCGTCCGCGCCACCTTCGTCAACAAGATCAAGACGTGGGCCGTCACGACCGGGATCGCGGTCATGCCGAACCGGGCGGCGGCGCTGCGGGTGAGCCGCGCCGGCGACCCCGCCAAGTACGAGTGGTTCCGCGGCATGTCCGGCCAGCAGGCCAAGGACATCGACCGCGCCGGCGGCTACGCGGCCGTCACGGTCCGCGGCCGGTACGTCCTCTACGCCTACGTCCAGGACCCGAGCGGCAAGCAGATCAAGCCCGGCGACCAGCTCGCCAAGCAGATCGCGCAGGAGTTCCTCGGCTACGACGCCCGGCCGATCGAGGCCCGCGCCCACGGCTGACGCGCCGAGCGCGGCCCGGCGCACCGAAACGGCGGCGGCCGAGGGGATGATGATCCCCTCGGCCGCCGCCGTTTTCCGTTCCGTGCCAGGACGCGGTGCCGGGCTAGGACGCGGTGCCGGGCTAGGACGCGGTACCAGGCTGCTCCGCGCCCGCCGCGCCCGCCGCGCCCGCCGTGCCCACCGTGCCCGCCACGTTCGCGGCATGCTCCGCGGCCGCCGCAGCGGCGTTCAGCGTCCGGACCCGCCGCGTCTCCTGCGCTCGCTTGGCGAGGCTGTCGTCGTCCGGGTACCGGATCTCCTCCAGCGACAGGCCGTGCGCCGGCGCCACGTTCACGCCCGAGTCCCGGACGCGCGCCGCGAGCACCTGGGCTGGCCACTCCACGTCGCGCCGCCCGTCCCCCACCATCAGCAGGGCGCCCACCAGCGCGCGGACCATCGAATGGCAGAACGCGTCCGCCTCGACCGTCGCGAGCGCCAGATGCGGGTCCCGGTCGTCGCGCGCCCACTCGTAGCGCAGCAGCTCCCGGATCGTCGTCGCGCCCTCCCGCTTGCGGCAGTACGCGGCGAAGTCGTTCTCCCCTACCAGCAGCCGCGCGGCCTCGTTCATACGGTCCAAATTCAGCGGACGCGGATGCCACAGCACGTCGTGGCGGCGCAGCGGCTCGACGCCCACCGGGTTGTCGCACACCCGGTACACGTACCGGCGCGCCAGCGCCGAGAACCGGGCGTCGAACCCCTCCGGGGCCACCGAGACCCGCCATACCCGCACGTCCGGCGGCAGCAGCCCGGCCAGCCGGCGCGGCATCGTCCCGTTGATCGCCGAATACGCGGCGACCGGCACCACCAGATGCGCCACCTGCGCGCGCGCGTGCACGCCCGCGTCCGTGCGTCCCGCGACGGTCAGCATCGGCGGCGGATCCAGCCGCAGCATCCGCGCCAGGGCGTCCTCGATCACCCCTTGCACGGTGCGCTGGTTCGGCTGCCGGGCCCAGCCCGCGAAGTCCGTCCCGTCGTATCCGATGTCGAGGCGGAGTCGTACCAGTGCGGTCATGTCAGGTGGACTGTCCTTCGCCACTGCCCGTCCGTTCCCCCCGATGAGCCCGTGGTTTCATCGGGTCTTCCATTGACACGCTCCCCCGCCGTCCGCAGCCGCCTGACCTGACCATGCCCTCAAGTCTGACAAAGATCAGGCCCACCGTCTTACACCGACGGTGGGCCTGTTCATCTCGTGCCTACTCTTGACGTCCCGCGAACCCCGCGCACGCGGGGACCGGGAGGACGGCGGTCCGTAGCCCGGGGGCTACTTCTCGTCCTTGCCCTCTTCCGCCTCGTCGGCGCCGGTGGCCTCGGCGGTCGCCGGGGCCTCGGTCTCCTCGGCGGCGGTCTCCTCGGCGGGGGCCTCGGCCGGGGCGGCCTCGGTCGCCGGGGCGGCCTGCGCGGTCGCCGGGCCGGCCGACAGCTGCTCCTGCACCAGCTCGATCACGGCCATGGGGGCGTTGTCGCCCTTGCGCGGCCCGATCTTGGTGATGCGGGTGTAGCCGCCGGGGCGGTTCTCGAAGCGCGGCGCGATCTCGGTGAAGAGCTCGTGCACGACGCCCTTGTCGCGGATCGTGCGGGCCACCAGGCGACGGTTGTGCAGGTCGCCCTTCTTGGCCTTGGTGATCAGCTTCTCCGCCAGCGGGCGCACCCGCCGGGCCTTGGCCTCGGTGGTGGTGATGCGGCCGTGCTCGAACAGCGCCGTCGCCAGGTTCGCCAGGATCAGCTTCTGGTGGGCGGCGCTACCGCCGAGGCGGGGGCCCTTGGTGGGCTGCGGCATGTCTCGTCCTTCCTGCACCGGCCGTATCAGGTACCGGTGTCAGCTGGTTCCGGAACGGCCGGGGAACGTCGCCCCCGGCCGTCCGGAATCGGGTTTCTAGTACTGCTCGGTCTCGGCGTAGCTCTGGTCGTCGTCGCCGTAGTTGTCGGCCGCCGCGCTCGGGTCGAACCCGGGCGGGGAGTCCTTCAGCGACAGGCCCATGTCGTTGAGCTTCTGCTTGACCTCTTCGATCGACTTGGCGCCGAAATTCCTTATATCGAGGAGGTCCTGCTCGCTGCGGGCCACGAGCTCGCCCACCGAGTGGATGCCCTCGCGCTTGAGGCAGTTGTAGGAGCGGACCGTCAGGTTCAGCTCCTCGATCGGCAGGGCCAGGTCCGCGGCGAGCGCGGCGTCCGTCGGGGACGGGCCCATGTCGATGCCCTCGGCCTCGACGTTGAGCTCCCGGGCCAGCCCGAACAGCTCGACGAGGGTCTTGCCGGCGGAGGCCACCGCGTCGCGCGGCAGCATCGCCTGCTTGGTCTCCACGTCCAGGATCAGGCGGTCGAAGTCGGTGCGCTGCTCGACTCGGGTCGCCTCGACCTTGTAGGTGACCTTCAGCACGGGCGAGTAGATGGAGTCGATCGGGATCCGGCCGATCTCCTGGCCCGGCTGCTTGTTCTGCGCGGCGGAGACGTAGCCGCGGCCGCGCTCGACCGTCAGCTCCATCTCCAGCTTGGCCTTGTTGTTCAGGGTGGCGATGTGCAGGTCCGGGTTGTGGACCTCGACGCCCGCCGGCGGCGCGATGTCGGCCGCGGTGACCTCGCCCGGGCCCTGCTTGCGCAGGTACATCACCACGGGCTCGTCGTGCTCGGAGGAGACCACCAGCTCCTTGAGGTTCAGGATGATGTCGGTGACATCCTCCTTGACCCCGGGGACGGTGGAGAACTCGTGGAGCACGCCCTCGATCCGGATGCTGGTGACGGCCGCACCGGGGATCGAGGAGAGCAGCGTACGGCGGAGCGAGTTGCCGATCGTGTAGCCGAAGCCCGGCTCCAGCGGCTCGATGGTGAACCGCGACCGGTACTCGTCGACCTGCTCTTCGGTGAGAGTTGGACGCTGAGCGATGAGCATGTTGGTGCCTTCTTCCCGCGGTGCCCGCTATTTGACGACCGCGTTCTGGAGTGTTCCCCGTCCCACCAGGATGCCACGCGGAGCGCGGCATCCCGGTGGAACGCGGGGTCCTGCTTGTTGCGGAGCTCCTACTTGGAGTAGAGCTCGACGATCAGCTGCTCCTGGACGGGAGCGTCGATCTGCTGGCGCACGGGCAGCGCGTGCACGAGGATCCGCATCTTCTCGCCGTCGATCCCGAGCCACGCCGGGACCTGGCGCTCGCCGACCTCGGCCTTGGCGACCTGGAACGGCGTCATCTCGAGCGACTTGCTCTTGACGTCGACGATGTCGGCCTCGCTCACCAGGAAGGACGGGATGTTGACCTTCCTGCCGTTGACCCGGATGTGGCCGTGGCGGATGAGCTGGCGGGCCATGTCGCGGGACTTGGCGAAGCCCGCGCGGTAGACCACGTTGTCGAGCCGGCGCTCGAGCAGGCGCAGCAGGTTCTCACCCGTCTTGCCGCCCTGGCGGTTCGCCTCGACGTAGTAGTTGCTGAACTGCCGCTCCAGCACGCCGTAGATGCGCTTGGCCTTCTGCTTCTCGCGCAGCTGCAGCAGGTACTCGGTCTCCTTGGGCCGACCGCGGCCGTGCTCACCCGGCGGGTAAGGACGGATCTCGATCGGGCACTTCGGGCCCTCGCACTTGCTGCCCTTGAGGAACAGCTTCATCTTCTCGCGGCGGCAGAGCTTGCAGTCCGCACCGGTGTAACGAGCCATTGTTCTGTGATCTCCCCTACGGCCTCAGACGCGGCGGCGCTTGGGCGGCCGGCAGCCGTTGTGCGGAACGGGCGTGACGTCCTGGATGGAGCCCACCTCCAGGCCGGTGGCCTGGAGCGAGCGGATCGCGGTCTCGCGACCGGAGCCGGGGCCCTTGACGAAGACGTCGACCTTGCGCATGCCGTGCTCCATCGCGCGCCGGGCGGCGGCCTCGGCGGCCTGCTGCGCGGCGAACGGGGTCGACTTGCGCGAGCCCTTGAAGCCCACGTGGCCCGAGGAGGCCCAGGAGATCACGTTGCCGTTGGGGTCGGTGATCGAGACGATCGTGTTGTTGAACGTGCTCTTGATGTGGGCGTGCCCGTGAGCGACGTTCTTCTTCTCCTTGCGGCGCACCTTCTTGGCGCCGACACGGCTCTTAGGAGGCATCTGCTCTCTCTACTCTCGAGGTCATCGATCCGGAGGACCGACTCCGGACTACTTCTTGCCGGCCTTCTTCTTGCCGGCCACGGTCTTCTTCTTGCCCTTGCGGGTGCGCGCGTTGGTCTGGGTGCGCTGGCCGTGGACGGGCAGACCGCGGCGGTGCCGGATGCCCTGGTAGCACCCGATCTCGATCTTCCGGCGGATGTTCCCCTGGATCTCGCGGCGCAGGTCGCCCTCGATCTGGTAGTTCTTCTCGATCCAGTCGCGGAGCTTGACCAGCTCGTCGTCGCCGAGCTGGTGCACCCGCAGGTCACCGCTGATGCCGGTGCCCTCCAGGGTCGCCAGGGCCCGGGTCCGGCCGATGCCGAAGATGTAGGTGAGAGCGACCTCGAGGCGCTTTTCGCGCGGGAGGTCGACGCCGAGGAGGCGTGCCATCTTGGGCAGTTCCCTTCATTTCGCGGAGGTATGGACGCATCGCCCCCGCACACACCCTGCCCGGGTGGCGGCCTCGGCCTCCGTCGTCCGAGGGTCTCCCTTCACACAGTGGTGCCGTACAACCCGATCACCGGGGATCCCGGGACGAGCTGTACGGCGACCTGTGCGAAGGCTGCGATGCGCTTGCTGTTGTGAACCGTCCGGCTGGTGCCGGTCAGCCCTGGCGCTGCTTGTGGCGCGGGTCGGAGCAGATGACCATGACCCGGCCGTGCCGGCGGATGACGCGGCACTTCTGGCAGATCTTCTTGACGCTCGGCTTGACCTTCACTGGGTCTCCTAGAGATAAGGGTCACCCCCGCGCCGCCACGCACGGGGAAGGCAACCCCAGTGGGATTACTTGTAGCGGTAGACGATCCGACCGCGCGTGAGGTCGTAGGGGCTCAGCTCCACAACGACGCGGTCGTCCGGCAGGATCCGGATGTAGTGCATCCGCATCTTGCCGCTGATGTGGGCGAGCACCTTGTGCCCGTTGTCGAGCTCCACCCGGAACATGGCGTTCGGGAGGGACTCGATGACGGTGCCCTCGATCTCGATGGCCCCTTCTTTCTTGGGCATGTCCTCCGCGCTTCACTGATCGGCTCATTGGACCCGGCCCGAGACCCCGCGAGGGGCACGGCCGCGCCCGTGCCACGACGCGGACGCATCGAGAACAAGGGGAACAGGCGGCCGACAACGGACCGGCACAGCAGTCTACGGCACCGAACCGCCCAATGCGAAATCAACGCATGATATGGGTCCGGAGACTGCTTCCGAGTCAAGCATACCTCGCTCGCGCGTTGTACCTTTCAGGAGAGATACGTCGGAGGAGGGTCAGCATGCCGAGCTATGACTTCGCGCTGATCCTGAGCCGTCCCCTCTACGAGGACGAGCTGGACCCGCTGTTCGACCGGACGCACGGCGCCGTCACCGTGTCCATCATCAGCGAGCCGCAGCACGCCGACCGTCCGGGCAACGCCTCGTGCGCCTGGCAGGGCGCGACCCTCGCCGCCGCCATCATGGAGGTGGTCGAGCACGTCGAGGCCAGCGCGGAGGGCCTGCACGTGCTGCAGGTGGAGGCCGACCCGCTGCTGACGATCCGCGACATCGCCGACCGCGTCGGCAGGTCCGCGGACTCGGTCCGGCACGCGATCACCGGCGCCCGCGGCGCCACCGGCTTCCCCGCGTCCGAGATCTCCACGGCGGGCCACCGGCTGTGGCGCTGGTCGAAGGTCGCCGCCTGGTACGGCGTCGACGACCCGCAGCTCGTGGAGGCCAAGCCGACGGTGCAGGCGATCAACGGCTGGCTGGCCCTGCGCGACGTCGTCCCCGACGTCGCGCCCGCCCCCGAGGACGTCACCTCGGCCCTGTCCCTGGTCATCCCCCACGTCGCCTGATCCGGCGGCTCCGAGCCCGCACCACGGCCATCGGGGGCGTGCGCGGCTCTAAGACGCCTGCACAGGGCTCAAGGCGCCCGTCCAGGGCGAAGTGCTCTTCCAGCCCGGCCCCCGGCCGGCCGCGCACCGCACGGGCGACGTGACGGACGACACATACCACACCCCAGAGACCGTCCGCCCGTCCTCCAAGGTGAGGTCCTCGCTCTCCCCCGCAGCGAAGCCAGCACGCCGTACGGCTTCGGTGCCCTCTGCGTTGTCGAGGGCCACGGCCGAACGGACCTCACGGAGACCGAGGTGACGATGGGCGAGCTCGCGCCACGCGTCGACCAGTTCCCCGAAGAGGTCGCCCTCCCTGTAGGCGGGCGCCATCCAGCCGCCGGCAAGGCCGGCGTCCTCGCCTATCGGCGCGATCCCCAGTGCCCCCGCGAGCCTCGGCCGGTCTCGGTCGAGGGCCACGTACAGGTTCGGCAACGGGGTGGCGGGCGCTCCGTCCGAGGACGGCCGCATCGCCATGCGCCAGCGCAGGGCGCTGCGGCGGCGCCAGGCGGGCACGATCTGCCTGGCAGGCCAGCCCAGGCCGCGCTGTGCCTCGGGGTCGCTTCCGGCCGCCAGCAGCGGGAGGGCGTCGGCGAGGGTGGCGGTGCGCAGGAAGAGGCGGGGCGTCGCGAGGGCGTGCCGGCCGGGGGCGCAGGTGCCGAGGGTCTCCAGGGTCCAGGGCGGCACGAACATCACTCCCGGGGCGTTTGTGCAGGGGGCGGCCCGCAGCCTAGCGGCGCCGGTTCGACAGGGAGGCGCTCGGACGCGAAGATCGTCTGCGGCGCGGGGGCCGGGGGGTGCCCCGAAGGCGGGGCCGTGATGTGCTGGGACGTGCCCTGGCGAGGGGAGGATCAATGGCGATCATCGCGCAGTTGAGCGACATCCACCTGGCCGCCGGACGTGACGGCGAGGTGGACGACGGGTCGGGGCCCGTGCGGGCCCTGCGCGCGGCGGTGTCCAGCCTGCTGGCGCTGCCCGCGCGGCCGGACGCGGTGGTGCTGACCGGCGACCTCGCCGACGGCGGGCGGCCCGAGGAGTACGCGCGGCTGCACGCGCTGCTGTCGCCGCTGCCGATGGCGGTCTACCCGATGCCCGGCAACCACGACGACCGGGACGCCATGCGCGCCGCGTTCGACGATCACCCCGCCGTGGTCGACACCGGGATCTGGCCGCAGGCGCCCGTCCAGTACGCGGTGGACGTGGCGGGCGTGCGGCTGGTGTGCTGCGACACCACCGTGGACGGGCATCCGCACGGGCACATGAGCGAGGAGCGGCTCGCGTGGCTGGACGGGGCGCTCGGCGCCGCGCCGGCCACGCCGACGGTGGTCGCGACGCACCATCCGCCGTTCCCGATCGGGATCAGGTTCATCGACGACATGCGGTTCGTCGACCCGGCGGGGTTCGCGAAGGTGATCTCCCGGCATCCGCAGGTGGTGCGGATCATCTCGGGGCACGTGCACCGGGGTTCGGTGGGGTCGCTGGCCGGGACGGTCAGCACGACGTGCCCGAGCACCTACCGGCAGCTGTTCCTGGACCTGACGCACCCGGGACGGGCGGCGGTGACCGGGGAGCCCGCCGGGTTCGCGGTGCACCTGGTGTCCGACGAGGGCGCGGCCACGACCCATTTCGTCCCGACGGGCAACTACCGCCCGCTGATGGACGTGGAGTAACCCCTCCGGAAGGTCAGGGGCGGCGCCTCGGGCCGAAAACCGCCCCGATGAGGAGCAGGGCGCCCCACGGCCCGGCCACCCAGATCCACCACGGGTAGACCACGTTGCCGGTGACCGCAAGGGCCAGCCACACCACGAAGTTGATCGCGCTCACGGTCGCCCAGGTCGCCCAGACGGCCCGCCCGCCCTGCCGGTACAGGTCGCCGCCCGAGCGCCGGACGGCCGGGCTCGCGGTGCTGTTGGGGCGCGACGCCGGGATCGGGTGCTGGTAGAGGTCGTGCTCCGGCAGATCGGCGGTGATCTCCTGGAGGTCGCCGAGGGTCTTGGCCGCGTACGTGGACTCCAGGCGCTCGTGCATCTCGTCCATCGTGATCCGGCCCTCGGCGCAGTGCTCGCGCAGGCTCTCCGCCACCCGGTCGCGATCGGCGTCCGATGCCCGGATGTCAGGGTTCGGCGCCATCGATGCCCTCCCGATCGTCACGACACGGTACGTCCTACGATCAGCCTACTTCCAGCCTGGCGAACCACTCCCGGCCCTCGTCGAGGGCCGTCAGGACGCGGGGGCCGTCCGGGGTGACGGCGAACGTGTGCTCGAAGTGCGCGGAGGCGCGGCCGTCGGTGGTGATCACCGTCCAGCCGTCGTCGAGCTCCTCGGTCTCCTTGGTGCCGAGGTTGACCATCGGCTCCACCGCGAAGCACATCCCGACCTCCAGCTCCGGGCCGTGCCCGGGGGCGCCGTGGTTCGGGATCAGCGGGTCCATGTGCATCTCGGTCCCGATGCCGTGCCCGCCGTAGCCCTCGACGATGCCGTAGGAGCCCTGAGAGCGGATGTGAGACTCGATCGCGTGCGACATGTCCGTGAGGCGGGCCCCGGCCTT
Organism: Spirillospora sp. NPDC000708; assembly: GCF_040299565.1. NCBI lineage: Bacteria > Bacillati > Actinomycetota > Actinomycetes > Streptosporangiales > Thermomonosporaceae > Spirillospora > Spirillospora sp. NPDC000708. The sequence goes on along the minus strand of NZ_JBEPCJ010000028.1, from coordinate 52,520 downwards.
TCCGGCCGCCAGACCGTGCCACAGGGACGTCTCGGTGACCTCCAGCAGCCGCCGCAGCTCGTCGTCGACCTCCCCGACCGGGACGGTGATCGCCGCGTCGCCGTGCCAGCCGTCCACGATCGCGCCGCAGTCGAGGGAGATGACGTCGCCGTCCCGCAGGATCTTGTCCGGCCGCGGGATGCCGTGCACGATCTCCTCGTTGATCGACGCGCAGATCGTCCCGGTGAAGCCGTGGTAGCCGAGGAACGACGGCACGCCGCCGTGGTCGCGGATGTGCCGCTCGGCGATCGCGTCGAGGTCGAGCGTGCTGATCCCCGGCTTCACCGCCTCCCGGAGGACCTCCAGGGTGCGGCCGACCAGCAGCCCCGCCGCGCGCATCCGCTCGATCTGCTCGGGCGTCTTCACCTGGATCGCGGGCCTGCGCCGCTTGAACATGTCTCCCCCTAACAAAGATCGCCGGGACCGCCACGAAGCGGCCCCGGCGTCCACGTCCACCGTTCATGCCCGGCCGGGACCCGCCTGGCGCGGGCCGGAGCCGGGAACAGCCTGCCGCTGCCTCCATGCTCCGTCATCCGCCGGCGCGCCGGTCCCGGGGACCGCGAGCGCGCGGTCCCGAAGCTCAGTCCCTCAGTCCCTCTCCAGCGGCCGCAGCGCCGTCAGCGCGCGCTTGGTGACCTCCTCGACCGGGCCGGTCGCGTCGATCCCCACGAGGATGTTCTCGTCCGCGTAGAACTGCACCAGCGGCGCCGTGTCGTGCCGGTAGACCTCCAGCCGGTGCATGACGACCTCTTCCTTGTCGTCGTCGCGCTGGAAGAGCCGCCCGCCGCAGTCGTCGCAGATGTCGTCCTGCTTGTCGTCGAAGTCGACGTGCCAGATCCGGCCGCACTTGTCGCAGGTGCGGCGGCCCGACAGGCGCCGGACGACCTCGTCCTCGTCGACGACCAGTTCCAGGACGATGTCCAGGCGGGTGTCCCACTCGGCCAGGATCTTCTTCAGCGTCTCGGCCTGCGGGACGTTGCGCGGGAACCCGTCGAGCAGGAACCCGTCGCGCGCGTCGTCCTCGCCGAGCCGGTCGCGCACCATCGCGATCGTCACCTCGTCGGGGACGAGGTCGCCGCGGTCCATGTACTCCTTGGCCTGCCGGCCGAGTTCGGTGCCGCCGCTCACGTTGGCGCGGAAGATGTCACCTGTCGAGATCTTCGGGATGGACAGATGAGATGCGATGAACTGGGCCTGCGTCCCCTTGCCCGCTCCCGGGGGGCCCACCAGCACGATACGCACTACCGGAGGAAGCCCTCGTAGTTGCGCTGCTGTAGCTGACTCTCGATCTGCTTCACGGTATCCAGTCCGACGCCGACGACGATGAGGATGCTCGTGCCGCCGAAGGGGAAGTTCTGGGTCGCGTTCAGGAGTGCGAACGCCACCATGGGGATCAGGGCGACGAGCCCCAGGTAGAGCGCACCGGGTGTGGTGATCCGGGTCAGCACGTAGTCGAGGTACTCGGCGGTCGGCCGGCCAGGACGGATACCTGGGATGAATCCACCATACTTCTTCATGTTGTCGGCGACTTCAGTGGGGTTGAAGGTGATCGCCACGTAGAAGTAGGTAAAGAAGATGATGAAGACGAAGAAGATCCCCATGTGCCAGGGATTGTCCTGCTGGAGGTAGGGCTGCACCTTCTGCAGCCACTTGGTGTTCGGCCACAGCTGCGTCGCGAGCACCGGCAGGTACAGCAGCGATGAGGCGAAGATCACGGGGATGATGCCCGCCTGGTTCACCTTCAGCGGGATGTAGGTCGAGGTGCCGCCGTACATCCGCCGGCCCACCATCCGCTTGGCGTACTGCACCGGGATGCGGCGCTGCGCCTGCTCGACGAAGACCACGCCCGCCATGATGGCCAGCCCGACGATGATCACCAGCGCGAAGACGAACCCGTTCTTGGCCTTGTAGATGCTCCAGAACTGGGACGGGAAGACCGCCACCACCTGCGTGAAGATCAGGATCGACATGCCGTTGCCGACGCCGCGGTCGGTCATCAGCTCGCCCAGCCACATGATCACCGAGGTGCCCGCCACCATGCAGATCACCATGGTGATGATCGGGAACACGCCGGTGTCGTACAGGATGTTGTCGCTGCCCGACTGCCCCTGGAACAGCTGCCCGGTGCTGGCCATCGCCACGATGCCGGTCGCCTGCAGGATGCCCAGCCCGATCGTCAGGTACCGGGTGTACTGGGTGATCTTCGTGGTGCCCGCCTGGCCCTCCTTCTTGAGGGCCTCCAGCCGCGGGATCACCACCGTCAGCAGCTGCAGGATGATGCTCGCCGTGATGTACGGCATGATCCCCAGCGCGAACACCGACAGCTTCAGCAGCGCGCCGCCGCTGAACAGGTCGACGAGACCGTACAGCTGGTTGCTCTTCTTCGCCGCGTCCGCGGTCGACTTCAGCACGCTCACGTTCACGTTCGGCGTCGGAAGGGTCGCCCCGATCCGGAACACCAGGATCATGAACAACGTGAACAACAGCTTCTTACGCAGGTCGGGCGTACGGAAAGCCCGAGTGAACGCGGTCAGCACCATTCCTCCTGCGCGACTGGCGAGAACATGGCCGCCGAGGGGCCGGTTACAAGTCCATGGGATGCGGCGGAAACGAAGATCGTGGGGAATCTCACGCGCGTCGCCTCCGCCGGTGTGACTCTAACAGCAGATGAGACCGGGGCCGCCCCGCCCGCCCCGCGGGCCCTACGGCCCGCGGGGCAAGGCGAAGACGGCCCCGGCATCGAAGGTGTCGCCTTACAGCTCGTCGGCGGTCCCGCCGGCGGCGGCGATCTTCTCCTTGGCGGCGCCGGAGAAGGCGTGCGCCTTCACCTGCACGGCCACGGAGATCTCGCCGGTGCCGAGGACCTTCACCGGCCGGCCGCGGCGCACCGCGCCCTTGGCCGCCAGGTCCTCGGCGGTGACCTCGCCGCCCTCGGGGTAGAGCGCCGCGAGCTTGTCCAGGTTCACCACCTGGAACTCGACCCGGTTCGGGTTCTTGAAGCCCTTCAGCTTCGGCACCCGGCGGATCAGCGGCATCTGGCCGCCCTCGAACCCGACCGGCACCGTGCTGCGGGCCTTGGTGCCCTTGGTGCCGCGGCCCGCCGTCTTGCCCTTGGACGCCTCGCCGCGACCCTTGCGGATCTTGGCCTTGTTGGCGCCGGGGGCCGGACGCAGGTCGTGGATCTTGAGCGGCGTGCCGTCCTTCTCCAGATCGGCGGCCATGTCAGTCGACCTCCTCGACGGTGACCAGGTGGGCCACCGTCCGGATCATGCCGAGCACCTCGGGGCGGTCCTCGCGGACCACGCTCTGCCCGATCTTCTTCAGGCCGAGGGTGCGCAGCGTGTCACGCTGGTTCTGCTTCTCGCTGATCACGGACTTGGTCTGCGTGATCTTCAGGTTGCTCATGAGGTCGCGGCCTCCGCCCTCGGCTCGCTGCCCGCCGCGCGAGCGCGCAGCATGGCCGCCGGGGCGACGTCCTCGATCGGCAGGCCGCGCTTGGCCGCGATCTCCTCCGGACGCTTCAGCGACTTCAGCCCCGCGATCGTGGCGTGCACGATGTTGATCGCGTTGTCACTGCCCAGCGACTTGCTCAGCACGTCGTGGATGCCCGCGCACTCCAGCACCGCGCGCACCGGACCACCGGCGATCACGCCGGTACCGGGGGCGGCCGGGCGCAGCAGGACCTCGCCCGCCGCGTCCCGCGCCTGCACCAGGTGCGGGATGGTGCCCTGGATCCGCGGCACCTTGAAGAAGTGCTTCTTGGCCTCCTCGACGCCCTTGGCGATCGCCGCGGGCACCTCCTTGGCCTTGCCGTAGCCGACGCCGACGGTGCCGTTGCCGTCACCGACGATCACCAGAGCGGTGAAGCTGAACCGGCGACCGCCCTTGACGACCTTGGCGACGCGGTTGATCGCCACGACCTTCTCGATGTACGACTGGCCCTTGTCGGCGCCACCGCGGCGGTCGTCGCGGCGGCCGTCGCGACGGTCGCCACCCTGACCGCCACCACGCCTCTGCGCTGCCATCAGTGGTTCCTCTCGTTTGCCTTGGAAAGGGCCATCAGAGCTCCAGGCCCCCCTCGCGCGCACCCTCCGCGACAGCGGCGATGCGGCCGTGGTACTTGTTGCCGCCGCGGTCGAACACGACCGCGGAGACGCCGGCCTCCTTCGCGCGGGCGGCGACGAGCTCGCCGACCTTGCGGGACTTGGCCGTCTTGTCGCCGGAGTCGGCGCGCAGGTCCGCCTCCATCGTCGACGCGTAGGCCAGCGTGTGGCCCTTGCTGTCGTCGATGACCTGGACGAACACGTGCTTGGTGGAGCGGGTCACGACCAGGCGAGGACGCGCGGCGCTGCCCACGACCTTCTTCCGGACCCGCAGGTGCCGGCGCTTGCGGGACTTGGCCCGCGCCGACGTGGCCTTGGCGGCCAGGGCCTTGGTGCCTGCCATGACTACTTACCAGCCTTTCCGACCTTGCGGCGGATCTGCTCGCCCTCGTACCGCACGCCCTTGCCCTTGTACGGGTCGGGCTTGCGCAGCTTGCGAATGTTGGCGGCGATCTCGCCGACCTTCTGCTTGTCGATGCCCTCGACCGTCAGCTGGGTCGGCCGCTCCACCGTGAAGGTGATGCCCTCGGGGGGCTCGACCGTGATCGGGTGGCTGTACCCGAGCGAGAACTCGAGGTTCTTGCCCTTGGCCACCACACGGTAGCCGACGCCCTGGATGACCAGGGTCTTCTTGTAGCCCTCGGTGACACCGACGACCATGTTGTTGATCAGCGAGCGGGTGAGCCCGTGCAGGGCGCGCACCGTGTTGATGTCGTTCGGCCGGGTCACGGTGACCTTGCCGTCCTCCATCGCCACCTCGATCGGCTCGGCGACCGTGTGCGACAGCGTGCCCTTCGGCCCCTTGACGGTGACCTCCCGGCCGTCGAGCGTGACCTCGACGCCGCTGGGCACGGTGATGGGGAGACGTCCGATTCGCGACATTGTTAGAGCCCTCCCCTCACCAGACGTAGGCGAGGACTTCGCCGCCCACGCCGCGCTTGCCCGCCTGCCGGTCGGTCATCAGGCCGGAGGACGTCGAGATGATCGCGACGCCCAGCCCGCCCAGCACCTTCGGCAGGTTGTCCTTCTTCGCGTACACGCGCAGACCCGGCTTCGAGACGCGCTTGATGCCGGCGATCGAACGCTCGCGGGTCGGTCCGAACTTCAGCTCGATGGTGAGCTTCTTGCCGACCTCGGCGTCCTCCACGGTCCAGCCCGAGATGTAGCCCTCCTGCTGGAGGATCTCGGCGATGTGCGCCTTGATCTTCGAGTACGGCATCGCCACCGAGTCGTGGTACGCCGAATTCGCGTTGCGCAGACGCGTCAGCATGTCTGCGATCGGGTCGGTCATCGTCATGGCCTGCTGGCCCTCCCTCGCCACGGTTTCCTCGGGGTGATGTCGTCCCGTGGACCTTTGGCGTGGTCGTGGGCACCCGTGCGGATGCCCGGTGGTTGATACACGCCGGTGGGCTCCCCCCGTCGCCGGGGGGAGGCTCCTACCAGCTGGACTTGGTGATGCCCGGCAGCTCGCCGCGGTGGGCCATCTCCCGGAAGCACACGCGGCACAGGCCGAACTTCCGGTAGACGGAGCGCGGGCGCCCGCAGCGCGAGCAACGAGTGTACGCGCGCACGCCGAACTTCGGCTTCCGCGCCGCCTTGGCGATCAGCGACTTCTTCGCCATCTGCTCAGTTCTCCTTGAAGGGGAAGCCCAGGAGCTTGAGCAGCGCCCGGCCCTCGTCGTCGGTCTTCGCGGTCGTCACGACCGTGATGTCCATGCCCCGCGTCCGGTCGATCTTGTCCGGGTCGACCTCGTGGAACATGACCTGCTCGGTCAGCCCGAAGGTGTAGTTGCCGTTGCCGTCGAACTGCTTCGGCGACAGGCCGCGGAAGTCACGGATACGGGGCAGCGCGGTGGCGAGCAGCCGGTCGAGGAACTCCCACATCCGGTCGCCGCGCAGCGTCGCGTGCGCGCCGATCGGCATGCCCTCGCGCAGCTTGAACTGCGCGATCGACTTGCGGGCCCGGTTCACGGCCGGCTTCTGCCCGGTGATCTGGGAGAGGTCGCGGATCGCGCCCTCGATCAGCTTCGCGTCCTTCGCCGCGTCGCCGACGCCCATGTTGACCACGATCTTGGTCAGCCCGGGGATCTGCATGACGTTGGCGTAGCCGAACTGCTCCTGCATCTGCTTCGCGATCTCCTCGCGGTAGCGGAGCTTGAGCCTCGGCTGCGGGACGGGACGCTCGGTGACGGTCTCGGTCATCGGTCTCAGATCTCCTTACCGCTACGGCGCGAGATCCGAACCTTCGTGCCGTCCTCGTTGATGCGGTAGCCGACCCGGACCGGCTTGCCGTCCTCGGCGAGCGCGACGTTGCTGACGTGCAGCGGCGCCTCGACCGTCACGCGGCCGCTCTCCTTGCCGGCACGCTGCTGGTCGGCCTTGATGTTCTTGGTGATGAGGTTGACGCCCTCGACGACCACGCGGTCCTCGCGCGGGAGGACGCGCAGGACCTTGCCCGTGGCGCCCTTGTCCTTGCCGGCGATGACGACGACCTCGTCGCCCTTGCGGATCTTCATCACAGCACCTCCGGCGCGAGCGAGATGATGCGCATGAACTTCTTCTCGCGCAGTTCGCGGCCCACCGGGCCGAAGATGCGGGTGCCGCGGGGGTCCCCGCCGTCCTTGATCAGGACCGCGGCGTTCTCGTCGAAGCGGATGTAGGAGCCGTCCGGGCGCCGGCGCTCCTTGCGGGTGCGCACGACGACCGCCTTGACGACGTCACCCTTCTTCACGCCCGCGCCGGGAAGGGCGTCCTTCACCGTCGCGACGATGATGTCGCCGACTCCCGCGTAGCGCCGACCCGAGCCGCCGAGAACGCGGATGCAAAGGATCTCCTTCGCACCCGTGTTGTCGGCGACCTTGAGTCGCGACTCCTGCTGGATCACGTCAACTCCTGTTCGTCACACCGGTTCTCTCTCGGACCTGGTCCGAGGAGCCTGGTGGAACCATCGGTGTTCAATGCGGGACTCGCGTCCCGCGAGAGCCTCGCGGCTCCTACTTGGCCTTCTCCAGGATCTCCACCACGCGCCAGCGCTTGCTCGCCGACAGCGGGCGGGTCTCCATGAGACGGACGCGGTCGCCGACGCCACACTCGTTGGCCTCGTCGTGCGCCTTGTAGTTCTTCGTGCGGCGGATGACCTTGTGGTACTTGGCGTGCTTCACACGGTCCTCGACGGACACGACCACGGTCTTGTCCATCTTGTCGCTGACCACCAGGCCCTCCAGGACCTTGCGGCTGCTCCGCGCCTGAGTCTGCTCGGTCATTCGGTGCCCTCCACGGCGTCCTCGGCGACCGTGACGATGCCGAGCTCGCGCTCCCGCATCACGGTGTAGATGCGGGCGATCTCGCGCTTGACGGTGCGCAGCCGCCCGTGGCTCTCAAGCTGGCCGGTCGCGGCCTGGAAGCGGAGGTTGAACAGCTCCTCCTTCGCCTCCTTCAGCTTGGTGACCAGAACGTCCTCGGGCTCGGTCCGCAGGTCGTCGGCGGTAAGACCCTTGGCCATCAGGACTCACCCACCTCTCGCTTAACGATCTTGCACTTCATGGGAAGCTTGTGGATCGCGCGGGTCAGCGCCTCGCGGGCGATCTGCTCGTTCGGGTAGGAGATCTCGAACAGCACGCGGCCCGGCTTGACGTTCGCGACCCACCACTCCACGGAGCCCTTACCGGAACCCATCCGGGTCTCCGCGGGCTTCTTGGTCAGCGGACGGTCCGGGAAGATGTTGATCCAGACCTTGCCGCCACGCTTGATGTGGCGGGTCATCGCGATACGCGCGGCCTCGATCTGCCGGTTCGTCACGTAGGCGGCCTCGACCGCCTGGATGCCGTACTCGCCGAACGTCACCTTGGTGCCGCCCTTGGCCATGCCGCGGCGCTTCGGGTGGTGCTGCTTGCGGTGCTTGACCTTGCGAGGGATCAGCATGGGTTACTCAGCTCCCCTCACCCTGCGGAGCAGCGTCGGCCGTCTGCGCCGGCTGCTCGGAACTCTGCTGCTGCTTCGGCGCCTCGTTGCCGCCGCGGGCCTCGCCGCCGCGGGCACCGCCGCGCTCGCCACCGCGACCGCCGCGTCCACCGCGACCGCCGCCGCGGCGCTCGCCGCCGCCGCCACCGCGACGCTCGCGGCCACCGCCGCCACCGCCGGCGGCGCGCTGCTGCGCGGCCTTCTGCTCACGCTCGGCGCGCGTCGCCGCGGCCTCGCCCTTGTAGATCCACACCTTCACGCCGATGCGGCCGAACGTCGTCCGGGCCTCGTAGAACCCGTAGTCGATGTCGGCGCGCAGCGTGTGCAGCGGGACCTGGCCCTCGCGGTAGAACTCCGACCGCGACATCTCGGCGCCGCCGAGACGGCCGCCGCACTGCACCTTGATGCCCTTGGCGCCGGACTTCATCGCCGACTGGATCGCCTTGCGCATGGCGCGGCGGAACGCGACCCGGCTGGACAGCTGCTCGGCCACGCCCTGCGCGACGAGCTGCGCGTCGATCTCGGGGTTCTTCACCTCGAGGATGTTCAGCCGGACCTGCTTGCCGGTCAGCTTCTCCAGGTCGCCCCGGAGGCGCTCGGCCTCCGCGCCGCGGCGGCCGATGACGATGCCCGGCCGGGCGGTGTGGATGTTGACCTCGACACGGTCACGGGTCCGCTCGATCTCCACCTTGGAGATGCCCGCCCGGTCCATGCCCTTCTGCAGCATGCGCCGGATCTGGACGTCTTCCTTGACGTAGTCCTTGTAGAGCTTCGTGGCGAACCACACGGACTTGTGGTCGGTGGTGACGCCCAGGCGGAACCCGTGCGGGTTGATCTTCTGACCCACTACCGGGCCCTCCTCGTCTTCTTACCGCCGGCCGAAGCGACCTCGTCCTTCGGGGCGACGACCACGGTGATGTGGCTCGTGCGCTTGTTGATGCGGTAAGCCCGACCCTGGGCGCGGGGACGGAAACGCTTCAGCGTCGGCCCCTCGTCGACCCACGCGCCGCTCACGACGAGCGTGCCCGTGTCGAGCTTGAAGTTGTGCTCGGCGTTGGCAATGGCACTGGCCAGCACCTTGCCCACCGGCTCACTGGCGGCCTGGGGGGCGAACCGCAGCACCGCCTGCGCCTCCGCGGCAGGCAGGCCGCGGATGAGGTCCACCACGCGGCGGGCCTTCATGGGCGTGACGCGGATGAACCGCGCCTGGGCCCTGGCTTCCATCGCTGTTCCCTCTCTCCTACGTGCCCGCTCAGCCGCGACGGCTGCGGCGGTCTTCCTTGACGTGGCTGCGGAACGTCCTCGTCGGCGCGAACTCGCCGAGCTTGTGCCCCACCATGGCGTCGGTGATGAACACCGGCACGTGCTTGCGGCCGTCGTGCACGGCGATCGTGTGACCGATCATGTCCGGCACGATCATGGAGCGCCGGGACCACGTCTTGATGACGTTCTTGGTGCCCTTCTCGTTCTGGACGTCCACCTTCTTGATCAGGTGGTCGTCCACGAAGGGACCCTTCTTAAGGCTACGTGGCATGACGAGCGACTCCTACCGCTTCTTCTTGCTGCGACGACGGACGATCAGCCGGTCGCTCGACTTGTTCGCCTGGCGAGTGCGGCCTTCCTTCTTACCGTTCGGGTTCACCGGGTGCCGACCGCCGGAGGTCTTGCCCTCACCACCACCGTGCGGGTGGTCGATCGGGTTCATGGCCACACCGCGGACGGTCGGGCGCTTGCCCTTCCACCGCATCCGGCCGGCCTTGCCCCAGTTGATGTTCGACTGCTCGGCGTTGCCGACCTCGCCGACCGTCGCGCGGCAGCGCACGTCCACCATCCGCATCTCGCCCGAGGGCATGCGCAGCGTGGCGTACTTGCCCTCCTTGGCCAGCAGCTGGACGCCGGCGCCCGCGGAGCGGGCGATCTTGGCGCCGCCGCCGGGCCGCAGCTCGATGGCGTGGATGACGGTACCCGTCGGGATGTTGCGCAGCGGCAGGCAGTTGCCCGGCTTGATGTCCGCGCCCGGCCCGTTCTCGACGCGGTCGCCCTGGCGCAGGTTCCGCGGCGCGAGGATGTAGCGCTTCTCGCCGTCGGCGTAGTGCAGCAGCGCGATGCGGGCGGTGCGGTTCGGGTCGTACTCGATGTGCGCGACCTTCGCCGGGACGCCGTCCTTGTCGTGCCGGCGGAAGTCGATCACGCGGTAGGCGCGCTTGTGGCCGCCGCCCTGGTGCCGGGTCGTGATGCGGCCGTGGTTGTTGCGGCCGCCCTTCTTGGGGAGAGGACGCAGCAGCGACTTCTCCGGCTCGCTGCGCGTGACCTCGACGAAGTCGGCCACGCTGGAGCCGCGACGACCCGGAGTCGTCGGCTTGTAGTTACGGATGCCCATCTTTTTCGTTCATCCCTATTTCAGTCTTCGGGACGACCCCGGCTGTTTAGGCCGGGCCGCCGAAGATGTCGATCCGCTCGCCCTCGGCGAGGCTGACGATGGCGCGCTTGGTGTCCTTGCGCTTGCCGTAGCCGAACCGGGTGCGCTTGCGCTTGCCGGGCCGGTTGAGCGTGTTCACGTTCGTCACCTTGACGCCGAACACCGACTCGACGGCCTGCTTGATCTGCGTCTTGTTGGCGTCGGTCCGGACGACGAACGTGTACTTGTTCTCGTCCAGCAGCCCGTAGCTCTTCTCCGAGACGACCGGCGCGATGATGACGTCGCGGGGGTCGGCGATCTTGTTCACTGTGCGACCCTCCTTACTTCTTCGCCGCGCGCGAGATGAACTCGTCGTACGCCTTCTGCGTGAAGACGACGTCGTCGTTCACCAGCACGTCGTAGGTGTTGAGCTGGTCGGAGACGAGAACGTGCACGCTCGGCTCGTTGCGCAGGCTCTTCCAGGTCAGCTCGTCCTCGCGGTCCAGGACCAGCAGGACGCGCTTGGCCTCGGTGACCGAGCGCAGCGCCGTCAGCGCCGTCTTCGTCTTCGGGGTGTCGCCCTCGATGATGTGGTCGACCACGTGCACCCGGCCGTAGCGGGCGCGGTCCGACAGGGCGCCGCGCAGCGCGGCGGCCTTCATCTTCTTGGGCGTCCGCTGCGAGTAGTCCCGCGGCTGCGGGCCGTGCACCGTGCCGCCGCCGGCGAACTGGGGAGCGCGGGTCGAACCCTGGCGGGCGCGGCCGGTGCCCTTCTGCCGGTACGGCTTCTTGCCGCCGCCGGACACCTCGCCGCGGGTCTTCGTGGCGTGCGTCCCCTGCCGCGCCGCGGCCAGCTGCGCCACCACGACCTGGTGGATCAGCGGCACGCTGGTCTTCGCGTCGAAGACCTCGGCGGGCAGGTCGATGTCGAGCTTGGAGGTCACTTGCCCGTCCCCTTCACTGCGTCGCGGACCAGCACCACGCCGCCGTTGGGACCGGGAACCGCGCCCTTGATGAGCAGCAGGTTCTTCTCCGCGTCGACGGCGTGGACGGTCAGGTTCTGCACGGTGGTACGGGCGTTGCCGTGCCGTCCCGCCATGCGGAGGCCCTTGAAGACGCGACCCGGGGTCGCGCAGCCGCCGATCGAGCCCGGCGAGCGGTGCTTGCGCTGGGTGCCGTGCGAGGCGCCGAGGCCCTTGAAGCCGTGGCGCTTCATGACACCGGCGGTGCCCTTGCCCTTGCTCGTGCCGGTGACGTCGATCTTCTGGCCGGCCTCGAAGACGCCAGCGGTGATCTCCTGGCCGAGTTCGAACTCGGTGGTGTCGTCCGAACGCAGCTCGACGAGGTAGCGGCGCGGCGTGACGCCGGCCTTCTCGAAGTGGCCCGTGCGCGGCTTGTTCACCTTGCGCGGGTCGATCTGCCCGTACCCGATCTGGACGGCGGTGTAGCCGTCCTTCTCCTGGGTGCGGAGCTGCGTGACGACACACGGCCCGGCCTGGACGACGGTCACCGGAACGATCCGGCCCTCATCGTCGAAGACCTGGGTCATGCCGAGCTTCTCGCCCAGGACGCCCTTCCTCTGCGTGCTCATTTCTGGTGCGTCCCTCAGAGCTTGATCTCGATGTCAACGCCGGCCGGAAGGTCGAGCCGCATCAGCGAGTCGACCGTCTTGGGCGTCGGGTCGATGATGTCGATCAACCGCTTGTGCGTGCGCATCTCGAAGTGCTCGCGGCTGTCCTTGTACTTGTGCGGCGAGCGGATGACGCAGTACACGTTCTTCTCGGTCGGCAGCGGCACCGGGCCCGCGACCTTGGCGCCCGTCCGCGTCACCGTCTCAACGATCTTCTTCGCGGAGGTGTCGATGACCTCGTGGTCGTAGGCCTTGAGCCGGATGCGGATCTTCTGTCCCGCCATGGTGGCCTCGGTGTCCTTTGCTGTAGTGCCGCTGTTTACTTCCTGGTCGTGACGCGACGGCCCAGTCGCCCGGTCCTGCCGGCGGCTGGGCCGCCGCGTCCACGAGGGGTGTTACTTGATGACCTTGGTGACGCGACCGGCGCCCACGGTCCGGCCACCCTCACGGATGGCGAACTTCAGGCCCTCCTCCATGGCGACGGGCTGGATCAGCTCGACGCGCATCTCGGTGTTGTCGCCCGGCATGACCATCTCGGTGCCCTCGGGGAGGTTCACCACGCCGGTGACGTCCGTGGTCCGGAAGTAGAACTGCGGACGGTAGTTGTTGAAGAACGGCGTGTGGCGGCCGCCCTCGTCCTTGGACAGGATGTAGACCTGCGCCTCGAACTCGGTGTGCGGGGTGTTCGTGCCCGGCTTGATGACGCACTGGCCGCGCTCGACGTCCTCGCGCTTGATGCCGCGCAGGAGCAGGCCGACGTTGTCGCCCGCCTGGCCCTGGTCGAGCAGCTTGCGGAACATCTCGACACCGGTGACGGTCGTCTTGGACGACGCGTCCTTGATGCCGATGATCTCGACTTCCTCGTTGACGTTCACGACGCCGCGCTCGATGCGGCCGGTGACGACCGTGCCGCGACCGGTGATCGAGAAGACGTCCTCGATCGGCATCAGGAACGGCTTCTCGGTGTCGCGCACCGGCTCCGGCACGTTCTCGTCGACGGCGTTCATCAGCTCGACGATGGACTCGGACCACTTCTCGTCGCCCTGCAGCGCCTGGAAGGCGGACACGCGCACGACCGGGACGTCGTCGCCCGGGAACTCGTACTCGGACAGCAGCTCGCGGACCTCGAGCTCGACGAGCTCCAGGATCTCCTCGTCGTCCACCATGTCGCACTTGTTCAGCGCGACGACGATGTAGGGGACGCCGACCTGGCGGGCCAGGAGCACGTGCTCCTTGGTCTGCGGCATCGGGCCGTCGGTCGCGGCGACCACCAGGATGGCGCCGTCCATCTGCGCCGCACCGGTGATCATGTTCTTGATGTAGTCCGCGTGACCGGGGCAGTCCACGTGCGCGTAGTGCCGGGACTCGGTCTGGTACTCCACGTGCGCGATGGAGATCGTGATACCGCGCTCGCGCTCCTCCGGCGCCTTGTCGATGTCCTCGAACGGCGTGAAGGGGTTGAGGTCCGGGTACTTGTCGTGGAGCACCTTGGTGATCGCCGCGGTAAGCGTGGTCTTACCGTGGTCGATGTGACCGATGGTGCCGATGTTCACGTGCGGCTTCGTCCGCTCGAACTTGGCCTTCGCCACTGGTTGCTCCTTGTTGCGATCCTCGGCCGTCTGGAACGACCGCTTCGATGTACGTCTGGTGTGATCTGTGGGCAGGCCCGGGTGCTTACTCGCCCCGCGCCTTCGCGATGATCTCCTGCGCGACGTTCCCCGGAACCTCGGCGTAGGAGTCGAACTGCATGGTGAAGACGGCCCGGCCCTGGGTCTTGCTGCGCAGATCACCCACGTAGCCGAACATCTCGGACAGCGGCACGAGCGCCTTGATGACGCGCATCCCGCTGCGCTCGTCCATGGACTGGACCTGGCCGCGGCGGCTGTTGAGGTCGCCGATCACGTCGCCCATGTTGTCCTCGGGCGTGGTGACCTCGACGGCCATCATCGGCTCCAGCAGCGTCGGGGACGCCTTGCGGGCGGCCTCCTTGAACGCCATGGAACCGGCGACCTTGAACGCCATCTCCGACGAGTCGACCTCGTGGTAGGCGCCGTCCCGCAGGGTGACCTTGACGCCCACCATCGGGTAGCCGGCGAGGACACCGAACTCCGCGGCCTCCTGGCAGCCCGCGTCGACCGACGGGATGTACTCCCGCGGGATGCGGCCACCGGTGACCTTGTTCTCGAACTCGTAACCGTCGGACCCGCCGCCGAGCGGCTCCAGGTCGATGATCACGCGGCCGAACTGGCCGGAGCCGCCCGTCTGCTTCTTGTGGGTGTACTCGACCTTCTCGACCTTCTTGCTGATGGTCTCGCGGTAGGCCACCTGCGGCTTGCCGACGTTGGCGTCGACCTTGAACTCGCGCTTCATCCGGTCGACGAGGATCTCCAGGTGGAGCTCGCCCATGCCGGAGATGACGGTCTGGCCGGTGTCCTCGTCCGAGCGGACCTGGAAGGACGGGTCCTCCTCGGCCAGCCGCTGGATCGCGGTGCCCAGCTTCTGCTGGTCGGCCTTGGTCTTCGGCTCGATCGCCACGTGGATGACCGGCGCCGGGAAGTTCATCGACTCGAGGACGATCGGGTCCTTCTCGTCGCACAGCGTCTCACCGGTGGTGGTCTGCTTGAGGCCCATCACCGCGACGATGTCGCCGGCGCCCGCGCGCTCGATCTCGGTGCGCTTGTTGGCGTGCATCCGGTAGATCTTGCCGATGCGCTCCTTGCGCTCCTTGACGGAGTTCATCACGCTCGCGCCGGACTCCAGCACGCCGGAGTACACGCGGACGAAGGTGAGCTTGCCCAGGTGCGGGTCGCTGGCGATCTTGAAGGCGAGCGCGGAGAACGGCTCGTCCTCGCTCGGCTTGCGGGTGAGGACCTTCTCCTCGTCGCGGACCGCGTGGCCCTCGATGGCCTCGACGTCCAGCGGCGAGGGCAGGTAGCGGACGATCGCGTCCAGCAGCGGCTGCACGCCCTTGTTCTTGAAGGCGGTGCCGCAGGTCACCGGGGTCACGGCGGCGGAGATCGTGGCGCGGCGGATGCCGGCGTGCAGCTGCTCCACGGTGGGCTCGTTGCCCTCCAGGTACAGCTCCATGATCTCGTCGTCGTTCTCGGCGAGCGTCTCGACCAGCTTGTCGTGCCACTCGCGGGCCGACTCGGCGTGCGTCTCGGGGATGTCGACCGTGTCGTACATCTCGCCGAGCTTGGCCTCCTCGTTCCACAGGAGGGCCTTCATGTTCACCAGGTCAATGACGCCCTTGAAGTCCGCCTCGGCGCCGATCGGCAGCTGCAGCACGAGCGGGACCGCGTTGAGACGGTTCTCGATCATGTCGACGCAGCGGTGGAACTCCGCGCCGACGCGGTCGAGCTTGTTGACGAAGCACATGCGGGGCACGCCGTAACGGTCGGCCTGGCGCCACACCGTCTCGGACTGCGGCTCGACGCCGGCGACACCGTCGAACACCGCGACCGCGCCGTCGAGCACCCGCAGGTTGCGCTCCACCTCGATGGTGAAGTCGACGTGCCCGGGGGTGTCGATGATGTTGATCGTGTGCTTGACGTCGTCGACGGGCCATTCGCAGGTGGTGGCGGCGGAGGTGATGGTGATCCCCCGCTCCTGCTCCTGCTCCATCCAGTCCATGGTGGCGGCGCCGTCGTGGACCTCGCCGATCTTGTAGCTGATGCCCGTGTAGTACAGGATCCGCTCGGTCGTCGTGGTCTTGCCAGCGTCGATATGGGCCATGATCCCGATGTTGCGGACCTTGGCCAGGTCTACACCGGTTTTGGTAGCCACAGTGTCCTCGCGTCCTCGCGTCGTCTCGTCGTTCTCAACCCGCCGGGGTTACCAGCGGTAGTGGGCGAAGGCCTTGTTGGACTCCGCCATCTTGTGGGTGTCCTCGCGCTTCTTGACAGACGCGCCGAGTCCGTTGCTCGCGTCGAGCAGCTCGTTCATCAGCCGCTCGGTCATGGTCTTCTCGCGACGCTGCCGGGCGTACACCACCAGCCAGCGCAGGGCGAGGGTGGTGCTGCGGGCCGGCCGCACCTCGACGGGGACCTGGTAGGTCGCGCCACCGACACGGCGGCTGCGGACCTCCAGGGTCGGCTTGACGTTGTCGAGCGCGCGCTTCAGCGTGACGACCGGGTCGTTGCCGGTCTTCTCGCGGGCGCCCTCGAGGGCGTCGTACACGATGCTCTGCGCGATGGAACGCTTGCCGTCCAGGAGAATCTTGTTGATGAGCGCGGTGACCAGCGGCGAGTTGTACACCGGGTCAGCGATCAGCTGGCGCTTGCCAGCGGGGCCCTTGCGCGGCATCAGCTCTTCTCCTTCTTCGCGCCGTACTTGCTGCGCGCCTGCTTGCGATTGCGGACGCCCTGAGTGTCGAGCGACCCGCGGATGATCTTGTACCGAACACCCGGGAGGTCCTTCACACGGCCGCCGCGCACGAGCACGATCGAGTGCTCCTGCAGGTTGTGACCGACGCCGGGGATGTAGGCCGTGACCTCAATCCCGCTGGTCAGCCGGACACGGGCGACCTTGCGAAGCGCGGAGTTCGGCTTCTTGGGCGTCGTCGTGTAGACGCGCGTGCAGACACCCCGGCGCTGGGGGCTCTCCTTCAGCGCGGGCGTCTTGTTCTTGGTCACCTTGTCCTGGCGGCCCTTGCGGACCAGCTGCTGGATCGTGGGCACCGCGTCTCCGTCTTCCCTCGTACCGAGCCGGTAAGTCCTGTTGCTGCAATCACCACCTCAGGCGAGGCTGTGACCTGCCGGTTTCCCGACCTCTCCGACCCACGCGGTCGGGCGTGTCGCCGGTTCACGGAGCATTGCCCGCGAACAACCGACACAGACCGCCCGGCCCATCTCAGGGCCGAATCAAGCCGGGGAGTAGTTGCGGCGCTGGGCCGGTCCTGTCGAACCTCGCCGGCGCGCACGCATAGCGGCCCGCATACAGCGGGCACAAGTGAAGAGGTTACCGACCCCTTCGCCAAAGTGCAAAGCGAAGAGCGCACTACCGCGTGAGCCCCGTCCGGCGCAAGCCCGGAGGGCCCTCGAAAGCCGACTCACCCGCACAGATCAACGGAAGAAGGCCGACGGGTGTTCCCGCCCGGTGGCGGGAAGACCCGTCGGCATTGTGACCCACACCCCGGCTCTTGGGGAAGACGTGGACGATCTTTTACGCCCTCCCCCGCCGCGGCCTGCTAGAGGACGAACGCGACGATCAGGACGATGAGGATCACCGCGACGACCGCGCCGCCGATGATGTACAGGAGCGTGTTGCTCTTGCCGCTCTTGCCCTCGTCGGTCCCGTACGTGGTCGGCTGGCCGTACTGACCCGGCTGCCCGAACTGTCCCTGCTGACCGTGCTGACCGTGCTGAGCGGGCTGAGCGGGCTGGCCCGGCTGGCCGAACGCGGGCTGGCCGCCGTACTGCTGCTGGTCGCCGTACTGCTGCTGCTCGCCGGGCTGGCCGAACTGCTGCCCGCCCTGCTGCTGGCCGAAGCCCTGCTGCCCGTAGTCCTGCTGCTGGCCGTAGTCCTGCTGCTGGCCGTAGTCCTGCTGCTGCCCGAACTGCTGGCCGTACTGCTGCTGGTCCTGCTGGGCGCCGAACTGCTGCGCACCGTACTGCTGCTGCTCGCCGGGCTGGCCGAACTGCTGCCCGCCCTGCTGCTGGCCGTAGTCCTGCTGCTGGCCGTAGTCCTGGCCGAACTGCTGCGCGCCGGGCTGCGGCGGCTGCTGCTGCTGGGACTGCGGCTGCCACGACTGCTGCCCGATGTCCAGGCGGGTGTGCTCGGCCATCCCGCCGGACGGCTCCGCGGCGTGCCGGCCCTGCGGCTGCGCGGACGGGTCGAACGCCTCGGTCGGCCGGGCGTCCTCGACGCCGCGGGCGCCGAACGCGGGCGGCTCCTCCGGCTGCGGGGACCCGCCGAAGCCCGAGTCGGGCGGCGGGACCATCATCGTCCGCTCGTGGTCGGCCTGGCCCTGGCCCGGCCCGCCCTGCTGCTGCCCCGGCTGGGACGCCTCGGGCGACCACGGCTCCGGCGTCGACGGCGGCACCGGCGCCTGCCACGGCTCGGCGGGCGGCTCCTGCCGGCGCTCCGGGCCGGTCGCGACGGGCACGTCCGTGCCGGGCGACCAGTGCAGCGTCGCCTGGTCGTCCACCGGGGGGCGCTGCGGCCGTTCGGGCTCCTGCCCGCCCGCGCCGGGGCCGGGCACGATCAGGGTGCGCTCGTTGCCCGCGTCCTGCGGCTGCCCCGGGGCCGGCGGCGCCTGCTCGGCGGGCGCGCCGCCCTCGGGCGAGCGCGGCTCCGGAGGCGGCGCGTAGCCGCCCTGGGCGCCGAACGGCGGGTGGCCGTACTGCTGCTGCTCCTGCGGAGCGCCGTGCATCGGCTGCTGCGGGTACGCCTGCTGCTGGGGCTGGCCGTACTGCTGCTCGGGCTGCTGCCCGTACTGCTGGCCCGGCTGGCCGCCGTACTGCTGCTGCTCCGGCGGCGGGAAGCCGCCCGGGCCGGGAGGCGCGCCGTAGGGCGCCTGGCCTCCGGGCTGCTGCCCGTAGGGCTGCTGCTCGTGCTGGGGGGCGCCGTACTGCTGCTGGGGCGGCGGCGGGGGCTGCTCGCCGTACTGCCGCAGCGGCTGCTCGACCATCGTCGGGGGCGGCGGCGGAGGCGTCTGCCGCTCCTGCTCGCCGGGCTCCTGCGGCGCCGGGGGCCGCTGCCCGCCGGCCGCGCCGCCCAGCTGCGGGGCGCCGAACACCACGGTCCGGTCGCCGAGCGGGCGCGCGGGGGGCTCGCCCCGCTCCTCGGGGGCCTGACGGCCCTCGTCCTCCGGCAACGGCCGCTGCGGTCCCTGCGTGCCGTCATTCTCGGTCATCGTCGGGCTCCTTCAGCGCCGTCGTCCCGGGGCTCCTCAGTCCCGGTCGCCCGGGGATCCGCTGGGCGGTTCCCGGACCTGTCACTCGTCTCGCCCCGTGGCGGTCTGGCCGCCCGTGGGCGTTCTGGCCCCCAGCCTGCCCCGATCGCCGGTGGTATCGCAAATCATCGCCCAAGATAGACGTCCGGCGCCCCCGATCCGTTCCGACCGGGGGCGCCACCTGCGGGAACGTCCGGGCGGTGGTTCAGTCGTGCCCGCGCACCGGGTGCGGCCGGTACGGCGCCTCCAACCGCTCCACGTCCTTGTCGTCCAGCACGAGCCCGGCGGCCGCGACGGCGTCGTCGATATGCGCGACCTTCGTGGCACCGACGATCGGGGCCGTCACACCGGGCCGTCCGAGCAGCCAGGCGAGCGCGACCTGCGCCATGGGGACGCCCTTCTCCCCCGCGACCTCGCGGACGACGTCGACCACGTCGAAGTCGGCCTCCTCGTACATCATCTCGCCGTAGGCGTCGTTGCCCGCCCGGACGGTGTTGGTGCGCCCGCCGCGGTCGCGGTTGCCCGCCAGCCGGCCTCGGGCGAGGGGGCTCCACGGCAGCAGCCCGACGCCCTGGTCCGCGCAGAGCGGGTTCATCTCCCGCTCCTCCTCGCGATACAGCAGGTTGTAGTGGTTCTGCATGGTGACGAACTTCGTCCAGCCGTGCTTGTCCGCCACGTGCTGCGCCTTGGCGAACTGCCACGCGAACATGCTGGACGCGCCTATGTACCGTGCCTTGCCCGCGCGCACCACGTCGTGGAGGGCCTCCATCGTCTCCTCGATGGGCGTTCCATAGTCCCAGCGGTGGATCTGGTAGAGGTCCACGTAGTCGGTGCCCAGGCGCCGCAGGGAGTCGTCGATGCCCGCCATGATGTGCTTGCGGGACAGCCCCTTGTCGTTGGGCCCGTCGCCCACGGGGAGGCAGACCTTGGTGGCGAGGACGTAGTCCTCCCGGCGCGGGAACAGTCTCGCCAGCAGATGGCCGGTGATGATCTCGCTCACACCGCGCGAGTACATGTCGGCGGTGTCGAAGAATGTCACACCGGCCTCGACGGCCCTGCGCACGATCGGCTCCGCGGCCTCCTCGTCCAGCGCCCAGGGCCGTTGCGCGGGGTCGCCGAAGCTCATCATGCCGAGGCAGATCCGCGAGACCCTCGTCCCGGTCGTCCCGAGCCGCACCTGTTCCATGTGTCTCTCCTCTCGGTTCACCGCCCTCCACGATGCAGAGCGGCCCCGCCGATGGCCAACCCATTTCCGGGCCGATGGCCATGGTGAGTCACGCCCCCGGCGAAGAACGCGCGGGAGCGCGACACCCCGCCCCGCTGACATGGAAGGGCCCGCTCCCCTTGGAGCGGGCCCTTTCCGTGTGCGTCGGTCAGTCGAACCGATCAGCCGAACCGGTCAGGCGAAGGCGTGGCACTCCACCTCGGCTCGCGCGTGGGTCATTCCCAGCTTGACGTACTTCTCCGCGCAAGCACGCTGCTTGGCGTTGAGGTCGATCTTGCCGCACTCCTTGACGCTGGAGTAGGTGCGGCAGTCCTGCTGCTGCGTCCCCTGTCCGCTGCCGGACGGCTGGGCGGCGCTCGCGGTGCCGATCCCGCCGAGCACGACGGCGGTGGCGAGCAGCGTTGCGGTCATGACCCTCTTCATGCGATTTCCTCCCCCGACGCGACTTTAGCCAGCAACTGGGTCGTCCCCGGGCACAGCACCGCAAAACACGCCCAAAGGTCAAGAAAACCGACGAAACCGCAGGTAGATCGCGTGGACGCGCCCGGCGAGAGCGCGGACGACGCCGCGAACGCGGAAGGCCCCTCCCGCCGCAGCGGAAGGGGCCCTCGCCACCGGGGACGCGTCCCCGGTTCAGGTGTTACCGGTTGTACTGGCCGAAGTCGTACTCCTCCAGCGGCACGGCCTCGCCGGAGCCCTGCCCGAAGGCGTACTCGGCGCCGTCGTCGTAGGAGCCGACGGAGTACACCGCCGCCTTCGCCTCCTCGGTCGGCTCGACCCGGACGTTGCGGTACTGCGGCATGCCGGTACCGGCCGGGATGAGCTTACCGATGATGACGTTCTCCTTGAGGCCGAGCAGCGGGTCGCTCTTGGCGTGCATCGCGGCCTCGGTGAGCACCCGGGTCGTCTCCTGGAAGGACGCCGCCGACAGCCACGACTCGGTCGCGAGCGAGGCCTTGGTGATGCCCATCAGGACGGGGCGGCCGGCGGCGGGCGTCCCGCCCTCGGCCACGACGTTCCGGTTCGTCTCCTCGAAGATCGGACGCTCCACCAGGTCGCCCGGGAGCAGCTCGGTGTCGCCCGACTCGAGGATGTTCACCCGCTTCAGCATCTGGCGGACGATGATCTCGATGTGCTTGTCGTGGATCGACACGCCCTGCGACCGGTAGACCTCCTGGACCTCCTGCACCAGGTGCAGCTGCACCGCGCGGGGGCCGAGGATGCGCAGCACCTCGTGCGGGTTGATGGCACCCGCGATGAGCTGCTGGCCGACGTCGACGTGCTCGCCCTCCTTGACCAGCAGCCGGGACCGCATGGGCACCTGGTAGCCGATCTCGTCGGAGCCGTCGTCCGGGACGACGACGACCTTGCGGGTCTTCTCCGTCTCGTCGATCTTGATCCGGCCGGCGACCTCGCTGATCGGGGCCACACCCTTCGGGATGCGGGCCTCGAACAGCTCCTGGACGCGCGGCAGACCGTGCGTGATGTCGCCGCCGGCGACACCGCCGGTGTGGAACGTCCGCATGGTCAGCTGCGTGCCGGGCTCGCCGATGGACTGCGCGGCGATGATGCCGACGGCCTCGCCGACGTCCACCCGCTTGCCGGTCGCCAGCGAGCGGCCGTAGCAGGCGGCGCAGACACCGATCTTCGCCTCGCAGACCAGCGCGCTGCGGGTCCGCACGGACTCGACGCCCGCCTCGACCAGCCGGGTCACCACCGCGTCGGACAGGTCGGTGTCGGCCGGGAAGATGACCGTCCCGTCGACCTCGACGTCCTCGGCGATCGTGCGGCCGATCAGCGCGGTCTCCGAGGTGGCCAGCTTGACCAGCGTGCCGTCCGGCAGCTTCTCGGCGACCTCGAACGGGATCGTCCGGTCGGTGCCGCAGTCGATCTCGCGGACGATGACGTCCTGCGCGACGTCCACCAGGCGCCGGGTCAGGTAACCCGAGTCGGCGGTCCGCAGCGCGGTGTCCGCGAGGCCCTTCCGGGCGCCGTGCGTCGAGATGAAGTACTCGACGACCGACAGCCCCTCGCGGAAGGACGACTTGATCGGCCGCGGGATGGTCTCGCCCTTCGGGTTGGAGACCAGGCCGCGCATGCCGGCGATCTGGCGCAGCTGGAGCGGGTTGCCTCGGGCGCCCGACTGGATCATCATCCAGATCGGGTTGGCCTTCGGGAACGCCTTCTCCATGTCCACCGCGACGTCCGCGGTGGCCTTGTTCCAGATCTCGATGAGTTCCTGCTTGCGCTCGTCATCGGTGATCAGGCCGCGGTTGAACTCGCGCTGCACCTTCTCCGCGCGCGCCTCGTAGCCGCTCAGGATGTCCTGCTTGTTGGGCGGCGTGACGACGTCGTCGATGGAGATGGTCACACCGGACCGGGTGGCCCAGTGGAACCCGGTGCTCTTCAGCGCGTCCAGCGCGTTGGCCACCGCGACCTTCGGGTACGTCTCGGCCAGCTCGTTGACGATCGCCGAGAGCTGCTTCTTGCCGATCTCGTCGTCGACGAACGGGAAGTCGTCCGGCAGCGCCTCGTTGAACAGGGCGCGGCCGAGCGTCGTCTCCAGCCGGTACGGCTGGCCGGGCTCGTAGCCCTCGGGCGCCTGCCAGCCGCGCGGCGGCGGGACGTCCTTGAGCCGGATCTGGATCTTGGCCTGCAGGTCCAGCTCGCGCCGGTCGTAGGCCATGATCGCCTCGGCGATCGAGCCGAACGCGCGGCCCTCGCCGTCGGCGCCGTCCTTCTGCGTCGTCAGCCAGTACAGGCCGATGACCATGTCCTGGGTGGGCATGGTGACGGGCTTGCCGTCCGACGGCTTCAGGATGTTGTTGGTCGACAGCATCAGGATCCGCGCCTCGGCCTGCGCCTCGGCGGACAGCGGCAGGTGCACCGCCA
This sequence comes from Spirillospora sp. NPDC000708, assembly GCF_040299565.1. Taxonomy (NCBI): domain Bacteria; kingdom Bacillati; phylum Actinomycetota; class Actinomycetes; order Streptosporangiales; family Thermomonosporaceae; genus Spirillospora; species Spirillospora sp. NPDC000708. The sequence goes on along the minus strand of NZ_JBEPCJ010000028.1, from coordinate 29,378 downwards.
TCTGGTCGCCGTCGAAGTCCGCGTTGAACGCGGTGCAGACGAGCGGGTGGATCTGGATGGCCTTGCCCTCGACCAGCTGCGGCTCGAACGCCTGGATGCCCAGGCGGTGCAGGGTCGGCGCCCGGTTCAGCAGCACCGGGTGCTCGGTGATGACCTCTTCCAGCACGTCCCACACGACCGGGCGCGCGCGCTCGACCATCCGCTTGGCGGACTTGATGTTCTGCGCGTGGTTGAGGTCGACCAGCCGCTTCATGACGAACGGCTTGAACAGCTCCAGCGCCATCTGCTTGGGCAGGCCGCACTGGTGCAGCTTCAGCTGCGGGCCGACGACGATGACCGAACGGCCGGAGTAGTCGACGCGCTTGCCCAGCAGGTTCTGCCGGAACCGGCCCTGCTTGCCCTTGAGCATGTCGGACAGCGACTTCAGCGGACGGTTGCCGGGCCCGGTGACCGGGCGGCCGCGGCGGCCGTTGTCGAACAGCGCGTCGACGGCCTCCTGCAGCATCCGCTTCTCGTTGTTGACGATGATCTCGGGCGCGCCCAGGTCGAGCAGGCGCTTGAGCCGGTTGTTCCGGTTGATGACCCGGCGGTACAGGTCGTTCAGGTCGGAGGTCGCGAAGCGGCCGCCGTCCAGCTGCACCATCGGACGCAGGTCCGGCGGGATCACCGGGATGCAGTCCAGCACCATGCCGAGCGGGCTGTTGCGGGTGTTGAGGAACGCCGAGACGACCTTCAGCCGCTTGAGGGCGCGGGCCTTCTTCTGGCCCTTGCCGGTGCGGATGATGTCGCGCAGCTTCTCGGCCTCGGCGTCGAGGTCGAAGTTCTGCAGCCGGGCCTGGATGGCCGCGGCGCCCATGCCGCCCTCGAAGTACTTGCCGAACCGGTCGCGCATCTCGCGGTAGAGCAGCTCGTCGCCCTCCAGGTCCTGGACCTTGAGGTTCTTGAACCGGCTCCACACCTCGTCGAGGCGGTCGAGCTCGCGCTGCGCGCGGTCGCGCAGCTGCTTCATCTCCCGCTCGGCGCCGTCGCGCACCTTGCGCTTCTGGTCGGCCTTCGCGCCGGCCTCCTCGAGCTCCGCCAGGTCGCCCTCCAGCTTCTGCTGGCGGGCCTCGACCTGCGCGTCGCGGGCCTGCTCGATCTGCTGGCGCTCCACGGAGATGTGGGCCTCCAGCGTCGGCAGGTCGCGGTCGCGGCGCTCGGCGTCCACGCTGGTGATCATGTAGGCCGCGAAGTAGATGATCTTCTCGAGATCCTTCGGGGCCAGGTCCAGCAGGTAGCCGAGGCGCGACGGGACGCCCTTGAAGTACCAGATGTGCGTGACCGGCGCGGCCAGCTCGATGTGGCCCATCCGCTCACGGCGCACCTTGGCGCGGGTCACCTCGACGCCGCAGCGCTCGCAGATGATGCCCTTGAACCGGACGCGCTTGTACTTGCCGCAGTAGCACTCCCAGTCCCGGGTCGGACCGAAGATCTTCTCGCAGAAGAGCCCGTCCTTCTCCGGCTTGAGGGTCCGGTAGTTGATCGTCTCCGGCTTCTTCACCTCGCCGTGGGACCACTGGCGGATGTCGTCGGCGGTCGCCAGGCCGATGCGAAGCTCGTCGAAGAAGTTGACGTCAAGCAACTGTTTTCCCCTTGAGTTGATCAGACCTCTTCGACACTGCTCGGCTCGCGCCGGGACAGGTCGATGCCGAGCTCCTCCGCTGCGCGGAAGACGTCCTCATCGGTGTCGCGCATCTCGATGGACATGCCGTCGCTCGACAGGACCTCGACGTTGAGGCAGAGCGACTGCATCTCCTTGATGAGCACCTTGAAGGACTCGGGAATGCCGGGCTCGGGGATGTTCTCGCCCTTGACGATGGCCTCGTACACCTTGACGCGGCCGAGCACGTCGTCGGACTTGATGGTCAGCAGCTCCTGGAGGGCGTAGGCGGCGCCGTAAGCCTCCAGCGCCCACACCTCCATCTCACCGAAGCGCTGGCCGCCGAACTGGGCCTTACCGCCGAGCGGCTGCTGGGTGATCATGGAGTAGGGGCCGGTCGAGCGGGCGTGGATCTTGTCGTCGACCAGGTGGAGCAGCTTGAGGATGTAGATGTAGCCGACCGAGATCGGGTCGCTGTACGGCTCGCCGGTGCGGCCGTCGAACAGCCGCGCCTTGCCGCCCGGGCCCACCATCCGGTTGCCGTCGCGGTTGGGCAGGGTGCTCTCGATCAGGCCGGTGACGTCGTTCTCACGCGCACCGTCGAAGACCGGGGTGGCCGTGTTGGTCCACGGCGGAGCCTCGTCCGCGCCGATCTCCTTGAGCGCCCGCTTCCAGTCGGCGTCGTCGCCCTCGACCTTCCAGCCGCGGGAGGCGACCCATCCGAGGTGGGTCTCCAGGACCTGGCCGACGTTCATCCGGCCGGGCACGCCCAGCGGGTTGAGCACGATGTCGACCGGCGTCCCGTCCTCCAGGAACGGCATGTCCTCGACCGGGAGGATCTTGGAGATGACGCCCTTGTTGCCGTGCCGGCCGGCCAGCTTGTCGCCGTCGGTGATCTTGCGCTTCTGGGCCACGTACACCCGGACCAGCTCGTTCACGCCGGGCGGGAGCTCGTCGCCCTCGTCGCGGGAGAACACCCGGACGCCGATGACCTTGCCCTCTTCACCGTGCGGCACCTTCAGGGAGGTGTCGCGGACCTCGCGGGCCTTCTCGCCGAAGATCGCGCGCAGCAGCCGCTCCTCGGGGGTCAGCTCCGTCTCGCCCTTGGGCGTGACCTTGCCGACCAGGATGTCGCCGGGGACGACGTCCGCGCCGATGCGGATGATGCCGCGCTCGTCGAGGTCGGCCAGGACCTCCTCGGAGACGTTCGGGATGTCCCGGGTGATCTCCTCGGGGCCGAGCTTGGTGTCGCGGGCGTCGACCTCGTGCTCCTCGATGTGGATCGAGGAGAGGACGTCGTCCTGCACCAGCCGCTGGCTGAGGATGATGGCGTCCTCGTAGTTGTGGCCCTCCCACGGCATGAACGCCACGAGCAGGTTCTTGCCGAGCGCCATCTCGCCGTTGTCGGTGCACGGGCCGTCGGCGATGACCTGCCCGAACTCGACCCGCTGGCCCTCGTCCACGATCGGCTTCTGGTTGAAGCAGGTGCCCTGGTTGGAGCGCTTGAACTTGGACACGCGGTAGGTCGTCCGGGTGCCGTCGTCGTTCATGACGGTCACGTAGTCGGCCGAGACCTCCTCGACGACGCCGGCCTTCTCGGCCGTGATCACGTCGCCGGCGTCGGTCGCCGCGCGGTACTCCATGCCGGTGCCGACCAGCGGCGCCTCGCTGCGCAGCAGCGGGACGGACTGGCGCTGCATGTTGGAGCCCATCAGCGCGCGGTTGGCGTCGTCGTGCTCCAGGAACGGGATCATCGCGGTCGCGACCGAGGTCATCTGCCGGGCCGAGACGTCCATGTACTGGACCTCGCGGGCCGGGACCAGCTCGACCTCGCCGCCCTTGCGGCGGACCAGGATGCGGTCGTCCTGGAAGGTGCCGTCCTCGTTGAGCAGGGAGTTGGCCTGCGCGATGACGAAGCGGTCCTCCTCGTCGGCCGTCAGGTAGTCGATCTGCTCGGTGACCCGGCCGTCCTCGACCTTGCGGTACGGGGTCTCGACGAACCCGAACGGGTTGACCCGGCCGAACGCGGCGAGCGAGCCGATCAGGCCGATGTTCGGGCCTTCCGGCGTCTCGATCGGGCACATGCGGCCGTAGTGCGACGGGTGGACGTCGCGGACCTCCATGCCCGCGCGCTCACGGGACAGACCGCCGGGGCCGAGCGCGTTCAGGCGGCGCTTGTGCGTCAGCCCGGCCAGCGGGTTGGTCTGGTCCATGAACTGGGACAGCTGGCTGGTGCCGAAGAACTCCTTGATGGAGGCGACGACCGGCCGGATGTTGATCAGCGTCTGCGGCGTGATCGCCTCGACGTCCTGGGTGGTCATCCGCTCGCGGACGACGCGCTCCATGCGGGCCAGGCCCAGCCGGACCTGGTTCTGGATGAGCTCGCCGACCGTGCGCAGGCGCCGGTTGCCGAAGTGGTCGATGTCGTCGACCTCGATCGGCACGGAGACGGCCCCGAGGGTGGCCTCCTCCTCGCCGGCGTGCAGCCGGACCAGGTACTCGATCGTGGCGACGATGTCGTCCTCGGTCAGGGTGCCCTGGCGCATGTCCAGGTCGAGGCCGAGCTTCTTGTTGATCTTGTAGCGGCCGACCTTGGCGACGTCGTACCGCTTCGGGTTGAAGTACAGGTTCTCCAGCAGGGTCTGCGCCGACTCGCGGGTCGGCGGCTCGCCCGGCCGCAGCTTGCGGTAGATGTCGAGGAGGGCGTCGTCCTGGCCGGAGGTGTGGTCCTTCTCCAGGGTGACGTTGATCGACTCGTAGGCGCCGAAGTGCTCGCGGATGCGGGCCTCGTCCCAGCCGAGGGCCTTGAGCAGCACGGTGACCGGCTGCTTGCGCTTGCGGTCGATGCGCACGCCCACGTTGTCGCGCTTGTCGATCTCGAACTCGAGCCAGGCGCCGCGGCTCGGGATGACCCGGCAGCCGTAGATGTCCTTGTCGGACGCCTTGTCGAGGGCGCGGTCGAAGTACACGCCGGGCGAGCGGGTCAGCTGCGAGACGACCACGCGCTCGGTGCCGTTGATGATGAAGGTGCCCTTCGGGGTCATGAGCGGGAAGTCGCCCATGAACACCGTCTGGCTCTTGATCTCTCCGGTGGTGTTGTTGATGAACTCCGCCGTGACGAACAGCGGGGCGGAGTAGGTCATGTCCTTGTCCTTGCACTCCTCGACGGAGTACTTGGGCGGCTCGAACCGGTGGTCGCGGAACGAGAGGGACATGGTCCCGGAGAAGTCCTCGATCGGACTGATCTCTTCGAAGATCTCCTCCAGCCCCGACTGGGTCGGGACGCTCTTACTTCCGGCCTTCTGGGCCGCCTCGACCCGGGCCTTCCACCTCTCGTTGCCCAGCAGCCAGTCAACGGAGTTGGTCTGCAGAGCAAGGAGGTCCGGGACTTCGAGCGGCTCCTTGATGCGCGCGAAGGAGACGCGGTTCGGACCGGTTGCGGTATTCGAGGCGTTGCGCGAGGCTGCCAAGAGTGGTGGTCCTTCCGAGGGCTCGCGGCGTAACTGACGACACGCACGCCAGACGACCCACGTTCAAGACCCGTGCGTTAGGGTCCAAAACGGACCCGCTCGGGAGTGCTCTCACACGTGGATAGTCAGAGGGCAGCGCAAAGGGGCAGTGTAGCCGACCGGTACACCGCTCGCAACTCTAGCGCCGCAGTATGCATCACGTTGCCATGGAGCATCGCCCCTCAGGGCCTTGCAGTCAAGAGCGGACTTGGACTTTTCGGGCTCTGACCTGCAGTGAGGAAGGCCATAGTTTAGGGGTCCCCGCGCCTCGCCGCGAAGCACCCGCGCCACGGCTCCCAGCGCGCCCTTCCGTCCCGTGCGCCGCACCCTCCGCGAACGCCTCGGACGGCCCCTCGCGGCGGTCGCTCGGCGAAGGACCGCTCGGCGGAGGGCGCTACGTCGGCCGGCCCTCGCCGGAGGGCCGCTCGCGGAGGGCGGGGGCCCGCTCGAAGCGCGGACGGGGCGGCGGGGCGCGCGGGGGGGGCGC
>NZ_JBEPCJ010000028.1:0-23733 GCF_040299565.1 Spirillospora sp. NPDC000708 | reverse complement strand
CGTCTGCCCGCGGCGCCGGGCGGCCCCGCGCGGGGGGCCCGCGCGGGGCGGGGGGGGGCCCGCTCTACGCGCGGCCGGCCCGCCGGGGGGGCCGGCGGGCCGTCGGGAGGCGCTGATCCTCGGGCGCTCTCGAAGGGGCGGCGCGTCAGGAGATGACGTCGACCTTCTCGGCGAGCCATTTCCCGTGGACCTTGACCATGGTCATCTTCAGCCGCAGCGACTCGGGGAGCTGCTGCGTCTTGTCGTTCTTGGTGGCGGACGAGCGGTCGGCGTAGACGAGCGCCACGACCCGGTCCGGGGTCGCGCTGATCACGCCGGTCTTCATCACCGTCGTCGTCCCGATGAGCTGCTGCGCGGTCGCCTGCGCCTTGAAGGACGGGATCTGCTTGACGTAGTCGTCGTGCAGCTTGCCCGTCGTCATGGCGGCGGCGGCCTTCGTGTCGGTGTCGATCGTCCGGTAGTCGTAGGACGACAGCTCCTGGGCGGCCTTGGACGCGGCCCACAGGCCGTTCTTGCGGGCGTCGTCCGTGGCGCTCTGCTCCTGCGCCTTGAGGAACAGCAGCGTCGACGCGGTGCCGAACGCGATGACCAGGACGACCAGCACGGCGAGCAAGGTGAACCCGCCGGTGCCGAAGCGGCGACCCGGTGCGGCGTCGTCCTCGTCGTCGTCGGAGTCGTCGGAGTCGTCGGCCTCGACCTTGGCGGACTTCTTGAGGGTCAGCCGGCCGCGCTTCGCCTTGGGCGCGTCGTCCTCGTCCTCGTCGTCGTCGGAGTCGTCGGCCTCCGCCTTGGCGTCGTCCTCGGAGTCGCCTTCCGCGTCCTCGCCGGTCTCGTCCTCGGCGTCGGTCTCCTCTTCGGTGCCGGCCGAGCCGCTCTCGGTCTTCTCGGGCTTGGCGCCCGTCTCGACCTCGTCGACATCGGCGGCCGATGCCTCAGTGGGCGCTGAGACGTCCGCTGCGGGCTCGTCGTCCTCAGGGCCGCTTTCGGGGGCCTTCTTGGTACGGCGGGGCTTCACAGCCGTTTTGACGGCCTTCCCCGCGCCCGCGGGGGCGTCGTCGCCGTCGTCCTCGTCGGCCTCGTCGGCCTCGTCGGCCGCCGCGGCCGCCTCAGCGGCGATCTGCGCCAGCCGCGCGGCCTCCCGGGCGCGCTCGGCCGCCTCCTCGGCGAGCCGCGCCGCCTCGGCGGCCTCCTCGGCCTTCGCGGCCTGCTCGGCGGCCGTGCGGGTGCGGCCCTCGCCGCCCTTGCCCTCGCCGCCGTCCTTGCCCTCGGCGCCGTTCTTGCCCGCCGCGCCGTCCTTGCGGGAGCCCTTGCCCTTCTCCGGTGCGGAGCGCTTGCCCCGGCCGAGCATGGTCACGGGACCACCTCCAGGTTGGCGACGAGCCAGCGGTCACCGACCCGGCTGAGTTCCATGAGGTACCGGTAGGCGCGCGGGGCGCCGTCCTTCACCTTCGGGTTGGTGACGGTCCCGTTGAGGGAGACCATCACCTCGGCGGAATCGCCGTCCATGGAGACGACCCCGGCCTCGACCTGGTTGACGGTCGACTTGGCCTGCGTCTGGCTCAGCGTGTCCATCAGGGTCTTGGACTGGGAGCCGAGCTTGTTCTTCAGGTCGCCGGTGGCACCCGCCATGATCCGGTCGATGTCCTTCTGGGCGGACGACGAGCTGATCGTCATCAGGTTGACGCCCATCTGGCGGGCCGACTGCGTCGCCTTCGCGCGCTGGTCGGCGGCGTCCTTGCCGTGGTACACGCGGACGGAGTAGACGCCGGTGAAGACGGCGAGCGCGACGACGAGCACGCCGAGGGCGATGGTGGCGATCTGCGGTGAGAGGCGTCTCATCGGCCCCGCCTCACTGGCTCAGGGGTCCGAGCATGAGCCACTTCCACGAGGAATCTCCCAACTCACGGTTGCCGGCGGTCCGTGGCATGACGTACTTCTTGCCGTCCGGCCCGTAGACCGCGCCCGTCGACGGATCGTATCCAGCGAATTCCACTGAATTGGCCGGATACGACAGGTACAGCCGCCCATTCGACAGCTCGCCCGTGGGCGCCGCCGCCGCCGCGGCGGCCTGGCCGTTCCCCGCGCCGCCGCCGGAGGTCTTGCCCTTCCCCTTGGCCTCGGACGAGCCGGAGCCGGCGTCCGAGCCCGTCCCGGACGCGCCGCCGGCCGGGAACCCGGCGCCGGCGGTGGCGCCGGGGGGCAGCGCCGGGACGGGCGAGAGCTCGTCCTTGGGGAAGTTGCGGGCGCCGCGCACGGCGGTCGACGAGTCGTGCGGGGCCTTGCAGCCGACGTTCAGCGGCGGGTTGCGCAGCGAGGTGTCCTGCGGCCAGCGGTGCTTCACGCCCTCGTAGCCCTTGGTGCACGCGGGCGGCGAGCTGATGTTCAGGTCGAGGCCGAGGTGCTGGGTGCCGTCGCCGGGGGTGACGGTGAACGCGCCCGCCACCTCGACCGGGTAGAGGATGAACAGCGACCGCAGGCCCGCCTGCCGGGACGTGATGACCTGCCCGGTGGTGGACAGGTTCGCCAGCAGCGTCGGCAGCGTCGGGGCGAGCTGGTCGATGGCCTTGTGGGTCTGGTCGACGGCGCCCGGGGCGTTGTCGATCGTCTGGCGCAGGGCCGGGTCGTCCTTGCGGAGCGAGGCGGTGAAGTCGTTGAGGTTGCGGGCGAAGCCGCGGATGTTCGCGGCCTCGCTGCGCTGGGTGTCGAGCACCGTCACGCTGTTGTCGAGGAGCTGCTTGGTGTCCGGGTAGGTCTGGTTCGCGGTCTCCAGCAGCCGGTGCGTGTCGTCCAGGATCGACTGCAGGTCCGACGCGGAGCCGTTGAACGCCCGGCCCAGCTCGTCGACGATCGTGCCGAGGTCCTTGGTGTTCACCGACCCGACGAGCTGGTCGACGTTGCGGAGCAGCTCCTCGGTGCGCACCGGGAGCGTGGTCATGTTCGCCGGGATCGTGTACGGCGCGCCCTGGTCGAGGTAGGGGCCGGTCCTCTTGCTGGGTTCGAGGTCGATGTACTGCTCGCCGACCGCGGACCGGTTCGCGACGATCGCCTTGGTGCCGTCGCGAGGGATGCGCTTGCCGCGGTCGAGCTGCAGCTTGACCTTGATGCCGTCCTTGGTGAGCGACATCGGCCCGACCCGGCCGACGGGCACGCCGCGGTAGGTGACCTCGGCGTTGGTGAACACGCCGCCGGAGTCGGTCAGGTCGACGTAGGCGGTGTACTGCTTGCCGAGGACCTGCCGGCCGACGCCGATGTAGTTCACCAGGACGATCGTCACGCCGACGACCGTGATCACCGCGAAGGCGATCAGCTGGACGATGACGCCGCGCTTGAGGATCACCAGAGGCCCCCCATCAGGGTCCGCAGACCGTCGTCGCCCGAGGCCGGGGGCAGCGCGCCGGTCTTCGAGCCGCCGGAGCCCTTCGTCTTCGCGCCCTTGGTCGGCGTCGGCGTCGGCGTGGTCGCGCCGGGCAGGCCGGGCAGCCCGCCGGCGCCGCCGCCGGACGACTGCGGCAGCGAGCCGAGCGGCGAGTCGGGAAGGGTCACGTTGGGCACCTGCAGCATGTTGCGCATCTGCTTGCCGCTGCCGATCTGGTTCTCCAGGTCGGTGCCGCCGAGCAGGTTCTGGGCGAGGTCGTTGAAGTCCAGGTCGACGGTGAGCTTCACGTTGCCGTAGTCGCCCTGGATGACGTTGGCGAAGGTCGGCGGGAACGGGAAGGTGATCAGCGACTGGAGCGCGTTCGGCAGGTCGGAGCCGGCCTTGTTGAGGTTGGCGAGGATCTTGTTCAGGTCCCGCAGGTTCGCCACGAAGTTCGCCTGCGACTTGTCGATCACGTCGGTGGTGGTGCGGCTGAGCTTGTTCAGCGCGACCAGCATCTTCGTGAGGTCGGCCCGGTTGCGCTTGAGGACCGCGATCGCCGGGCCGGTCTCGTCGATGGTGTCGGTGATCGTCTTGCGCTCGTCGGACAGCTTGCCGGTGAGCCGGTCGAGGCTGTCCAGCGCGCGGGTGATCGCGGCGCGGTTGGTGTCCAGCGTCCCGGCGAAGGTGTCGACCCGCTGCAGCACCGCGCGGATCGAGCCCTCCCGGCCGCTCATCGCGGCCTGCAGCTCGTGGCTGATCGTCGCGACCTGCTGGATGCCGCCGCCGTTCAGCAGCAGCGACATCGCCGACAGCACCTCTTCGATCTCGGTGCCCTGGCCGGTGCGCGACAGCGGGATGACGTCGCCGGAGCCGAGCCGCCCGGTCGGCGGCTCGCTGGTCGGCGGCTCCAGCTGGACGAACTTCTCGCCGAGGAGGCTCGTCTGGCTGATCGTCGCGTGCGCGTTGTCCGGCAGGTTGACGTCGCCGCGCACCTTGACGGTGACGACGGCGTGCCAGCCGGCGCTGCCGCCGGCGAGGTCGACCTTCGTGACCTTGCCGACCGACACGTCGTTGACCTTGACCACCGACTGCGGCACCAGGTCCAGCACGTTCGCGAACTCGATCTTCACCGTGCGGGGGTGTGGGCCGAGGTCGGGGCCGCCGGGCAGCGGCAGCGACGAGACGCCGCTGAACGAGCAGCCCGACAGCGCCGTGACGCCCGCGAGGACGGCGGCGCCGAACAGCCTGCCGCACCGCACCGGCGACCGACCCTCGACCGGCGCCCGGCCCGTGCGCAGCCTGCGGGGTGTCCTGCTCATCCGGCACCTCCGGGCAGCAGCGAGGTGATGCTCTTCGGGTCGTGCGCGGTCGCCGTGCCCGTCTTCGTCGTCTTGGCGGTCTTCGAGGTCTTCGTGGTCGTGGAACCGCCGCGGCCGCCGGGACCGTAGGCGTCGGGCGGGATCGGCACCGGGTCGTAGTGCGTGGTCAGCGCGGTGATCCAGGACAGGTCCAGGCTGACCCCGGCCAGTGCCTTGCCGATGCCGTTGTACGGCTTGACGAAGTCCAGGCACTGCTTGGCGGGCGTCCCGACCGAGTACGCCAGCGAGCACACCCAGTCGGCCAGGTTGTTGAACTGGCGGAAGTTGTCGCGGGTGTGGATGGTGCCGCTGATCGGGTCGTAGGCGCGGGCCAGGTTGTTGATGGCGAGCGGGCCGGCGGTCAGCACCTCGGCCAGCGCGTCCTTCTCCTTCACCAGCACGCCGGTGACCTGCGCGAGCTGCCGGACGTTCGACGACAGCTCGGTGCGGTTGTCCTTGATGAACTTCTGCACGTTCCGCAGCGTCGGGGCGAGGGTGTTGAGGGCCGCGCTGAGCTCCTCCTTCTCCCCGTCCAGCTGGCCGGACACCCCGTTCAGGTGGGTGCTGAACGACCGGATCTGCTGGTCGTTGGCCTTCATCGTGTCGGTGATGATCCGCAGGTTCCGGATCGTCGTGGCGATGTCGCCGCGGTCGGTGCTGAGCGTGCTCAGCATCTGCGAGGTGTCGGCGATCGTCTGCCGGATGTCCTCGCCCTGCCCCTGCAGGTTCTGCGCGCCGACCTGCAGCAGCCGCGACAGCGAGCCCTGCTGCTTGTCGGGGGTGGTGGCGTTCGCGCCCTGCGGGCCGAGCGCCTTGGTGAGGTCGTTCAGGCTGCCGCCGACCTCGTCCACCTCGACCGGGACCTGGGTGCGGCTGGTGGTCAGCGTCGCGCCGTCCGCCAGCACGGGCCCGCCGGTGTAGGCGGGGGTCAGCTGGATGTACCGGTCGGCGACCAGGCTCTGGTTGACGATGACGGCCTGGGCGTTCGCCGGGACCTTGTACTTGGCGTCCCACTTCAGCCCGACCTTCACCGCGTCGCCGACGGGCTTGACGCTGGTGACCTCGCCGACGGGGATGCCGAGGATGCGGACCTCGGCGCCCTTGTAGAGGCCGACGGTCTTGGTGAAGTAGGCCGTCATGTGCCGCTGCTTGGGTTCCTGCAGGAGCAGGACGAGCGCGGCCGCCAGCACCGCGACGGCGAGGATCGCGCCGCCCAGGCGAAGTATCAACGCGGACTGGCGGGGGCGGGCCCCCGGCAGGGGGTCGGAGCTAACACTGCGCACTTATGACCTGCCTGCTCACGGGAGGAAGGGCAACGGGTTGTCGCTGTTGTTGCCGGTACCGGTCCGGCCGTTCTGCTTCTGCTGGCCGCCGCCCTGGGTCGTGGCGCCCGTCCCGGTGCCCGTGCTCTTCGGGGCGTCCTGGATCGAGGCGGGGATGGGGAGAAGGTTCTGGATGTAGGAGTCGAACCAGCGGCCGGTGCCGACGACGTCGGAGAACTGCCGGGCGTACGGCGCGAACAGCTGGATCGTCCGGTCCAGGTTGTCCTGGTTCTTCAGCAGGATCCGGTTGACCTTCGTGAGGTTGTCCAGCATCGGCCTCAGCTGCGCCTGGTTCTCACTGATCAGCGCGTTCACCTGCTGCGACAGCGTGACCGTGTTGACCAGCAGCTGGTGGATCACGGCGCGGCGGGCCTGCACGGCCTGGAGGACCTTGTCGCCGTCCTGGACGAGCTTGGCGAAGTCCTGGTTGCGGTCGGCCAGCAGCTGCGAGACGTCCTTGGCCTTGCCGGCCAGCTCGTGCAGCTGGTCGTCGCGGGACGCGACGGTGTTCGACAGCCGGCGCAGCCCCTGCAGGGACGCCCGCACCTCCGGCGGGGAGTTCTTGAAGGTGTCCGAGAGGGTGTCGAACGACTTGGCGAGCTGCACCGTGTCGATCTTGTCGACGCGCTGGCTCAGCTGGCTGATCGCCGGCACGACCTCGAACGGCGTGTGCGTGTCCTTCAGCGGGATGTTGCGGCCGAGTTTTCCGGTCCCCTGCGGGGTGAGCGCCAGGAAGTGCTGGCCGAGCAGCGTCTTGATCTTGATGTCGGCCTGCGTGCGGTCGCCGAGCCGGACGTTCTTGTCCACCTGGAAAGTGACCTTGACGTGGCCGTGGTCGAGGTCGAGCCCGGTGACCTTGCCGACCTTGACGCCGGCGATCCGGACCTCCTCCCCCGACTTCAGCCCGGCCGCCTCCGCGAACGTGGCGGTGTGCGTGGTGCCGCCGTTGACGAACGGGATGTTCCCGAGGTTCATCGCCAGCACGAGCGCCAGGACGATCACCGCGAAGCCGATGAGGGCGATGGGGACCGGGTTGCGCTCCCGGAACGGGATCCTCATCTACTTGCACCTCGCGTTCTCGTTCACGATCGCCGGCGTCTGGTAGACCGGTCCGCCCGGCAGCCGCACCCGCGCGTCGAGGCCGCAGATGTACATGTTGAACCAGGAGCCGTACTGGGAGATGCTGACCAGCTTCTGCAGCGTCCTCGGCGAGCCCTCCAGGGCCGAGTTGACCTGGCCGCTGTTGGCGTTGAGGGTCCCGGTGAGCTGCTTCAGCCCGGCGATGTCGCTCTTGATCCCCGGCCGCGACTGCTTCAGCAGGCCCGCGGTGGTCCCGGTCAGCTGGTTGATCGCCGACACCGAGTCGAAGATCGCCTGCCGGTCGCCGGACACCCCGCTGACGAACCCGCGCAGGTCCGTGATCAGCTGCTCGACCTGCTGGTGCCGGTCGTCGATCGTGCCGAGCACGGTGTTCAGGTTGTCGATCACGTCGCCGATCACCTGGTCGCGGTCGGCGAGGGTGTTGGTCAGCGACGCCACGTGCGACAGCAGGCTGTTGACCGTCCCGCCCTCGCCCTGCAGCACCTGGATGATCTGGGTGGCGAGGGTGTTGACGTCCTTCGGCTCCAGCGCCTGGAACAGCGGGTGGAACCCGTTGAACAGCGCGGTGAGGTCGAGCGCGGGCTGGGTCTGCGCGACCGGGATCGTGCCGCCGGTCCTGAGGTAGCTGTTGGCCTGCCCGGCGCCGTCGCTCAGCGACAGGTACCGCTGCCCCATCAGGTTGCGGTAGCGGATCTGCGCCTGCGTGGACGCCGGCAGCCCCGCCTCGAACACGCCGCTCTTCTGGATGCTGAACGTCACCTGGGCCTGGTTGCCGTGGTACAGCTTGACGCTCTTCACCTGGCCGACCCGGACGCCCGCCACGCGCACGTCGTCGTTGTCGAGCAGCCCGGTCGCGTCGGTGAAGATCGCCTTGTACTCGCGGGACGGCCCGAACCGGGCGTTGGAGATCGTCATCGCGAGCACGCCGGTGGCGAGCGCGGTGAGCACCACGAAGATGCCGAGCTTGATCGCGGCGCTGGTCGTCCTCACTTGATCGTCACCACCGATCCGCGCAGCAGCGGCCCGTACATCAGCGAGGCGACGTCGGAGACCTCGTCGGCCGGGGTCCGCGTCATCGGCCCCACGATGTTCTTGATCTTGTCGTTCTCGCTCATCGCGCCCGGGTCGACGAACACGTCGGAGATGCCGCGCCCGCGCGCGCCGCCGCCGCTGCCGCCGTTGGGGTCATCGGGGTTCTTCCACCACAGGTCGTCCTGGGTGCCGTCCAGTGCCAGGTAGTCCGGCGAGGGGACCTTCGGGTTCGGCAGCCCGTAGCAGCGCGGGTTGCGCTGGTCCTTGGCCTCGGGCAGGTCCAGCGGGTACTTGTAGCCCGGCCGCGGCTTGACGATCTCGACGGTCAGGTTGAAGGTCTTGGACCCGTTGCCGCCGGCCACCCGCTCGGCCTCCGGCCGCAGCTTCACCAGCCCGGCGAACACGCACGGCAGCGACGGCGAGTACCGGGCGATCAGCGACAGCCCGGTGCGGCTCGCGATGTTCACGCCGACGATCTTCGGCGCGTTCTGCGTCATGAACGCGTCGCCGTCCTGCGCGAGCGCGGTCGTCGCCGGGATCAGCTGCTCGATCGTCGCCTTCTTGTCGGTGATCGTCCGGCTGGTCACGTTGATGTTGCGCAGCGTCTGCAGCAGGTCCGGCGCGGCCTGGTCGTAGATGTCGGACACGTCGGCGAGGCTGTGCAGGTCGTGCACCAGCGTCGGCAGCTGCGGGTTGATCTTCTGCAGCAGCGTGTTGGCCTCGTCGATGTCCTGGCCGATCTGGTCGCCGCGGCCCTGCAGCGCCGTGGCCAGCGCGTTCAGGGTGGTGTTCAGCTCGGCCGGCTTCACGGCCTGGAGGACGGGCAGCAGGTCGTCCAGCACCTTGTTGATCTCGACGGCCTGCTGGGAGCGGTCCTGCTGGATCGTCTGGCCGGCGCGCAGGCCCTGCGGGCCCGGCTGCTGCGGGATCTCCAGGTCGACGTACTTCTCGCCGAACAGCGTCTTCGGCAGCAGCCGCGCCTGCACGTTGTTCGGGATCAGCTTGGCCTTGCCGGGGTCCAGCGCGAGGTCGAGCGTCGCGCCACTGCCGGACACGTGCGTGCCGCGGACCTCGCCGACGATGATGCCGCGGACCTTCACGTCCGCGTGCGGCAGCAGCTGCAGCCCGGCCCGTTCCGTCGCGACCTTCACGTTCGTCACCGGCGTGAACCACTTGTTGTAGAACGCCACGGTCAGCGCCAGCAGCATCACGATCACGAGGATCATGGCCAGCCCGAGCACGCGGTAGCGCATCCGTTCGCTCATGGCCGCGTCACCCCGCGATCCGGACGCCGGTGCTGGTGCCCCAGATGGCCATGCCGAGCAGCAGGTCCGCCACGTTGATCACCACGATGCTGGTGCGCACCGCGCGGCCGACCGCGATGCCGACGCCGGCCGGGCCGCCGCTGGCGTTGTAGCCGTAGTAGCAGTGGATCAGCATCACCAGCACCGAGAAGATGATCACCTTGCCGAACGACCAGTAGATGTCGTGCGGCGGCAGGAACAGATGGAAGTAGTGGTCGTAGGTGCCGGTCGACTGGCCGTAGAACATCGTCACGATGACGCGCGTCGCGCCGTAGGAGGCCAGCAGGCCCACCACGTACAGCGGGATCACCGCGACCATCCCCGCGATCATCCGGGTGGTGACCAGGAACGGCATCGACGGGACCGCCATCACCTCGAGCGCGTCGATCTCGTCGGAGATCCGCATCGCGCCGAGCTGGGCGGTGAAACCGCAGCCGACCGTGGCCGACAGCGCCAGCGCCGACACCAGCGGCGCGATCTCGCGGGTGTTGAAGTAGGAGGCGATGAAGCCGGTGAACGCGGCGGTGCCGATCTGGTCGAGGGACTCGTAGCCCTCCAGGCCGACCTGGCTGCCGGTGAAGAACGTCATGAAGCCGACGATCACCACCGAGCCGCCGATGACGGCGAGGCCGCCGGTGCCGAGGCTCACCTCGGCCAGCAGCCGCAGCACCTCGACGCGGTACCGGCGCAGCACCCGGAACGTCCACGCGAACGCGCGGACGTAGAACGACATCTGGTGGCCGAAGTCGTCCAGCCGGTCCAGGGGACCGCTGATCGCCCGGCTGACGGCCTTCCCCGCCTTCGTTGGGGCCGCCATCACATGCCCTTCGCCGGGACGAACTGGGTGTACAGCGTCGAGATGATGAAGTTCTCGACGAACAGCAGCATGAAGGTGATGACCACGGTCTGGTTGACCGCGTCGCCGACGCCCTTCGGGCCGCCCTTGGCGTTCAGGCCCTTGTAGGCCGCGACCAGCCCGGCGGTGATGCCGAACACGAACGCCTTGATCTCCGCCTGCACCAGGTCGGGCAGCTGCGCGATCGCGTTGAACGAGGCGAGGTAGGCGCCCGGCGTGCCGTCCTGCAGCACGACGTTGAAGAAGTAGCCGCCGAGCAGGCCGACCACCGACACCAGGCCGTTCAGGAACAGCGCGACGAACGCGCACGCGAGGGTGCGCGGCACCACGAGGCGCTGCAGCGGGTTGATCCCGAGCACCTCCATGGCGTCGATCTCCTCGCGGATCTTGCGGGAGCCGATGTCGGCGCACATCGCCGACCCCGCGGCGCCCGCGACCAGCAGCGAGGTGACCAGCGGGCTGGCCTCGCGGACGATCGCGACCACCGCGGTCGCACCGGTGTAGGACTGCGCGCCCAGCTGCCGGATGAGCCCGCCCACCTGCAGCGACAGCACGCCGCCGAACGGGATGGCGACCAGCATGGTGGGGACGACGGTGACGCTGACGATGAACCAGGCCTGCTCGATGAACTCGCGCCACTGGAAGGGCGGGCGGAACAGCTGCCGCCCGGTGTCCAGGCACATGCCGAAGAAGCGGCCGGGCTCCTTGATCGCGACGTTGGCCGCGCCGTCCCCGATCTTGCGGAGCGTGCCGGAGGACCCTCCGGTCCGCCTTCCCCCTCGCTGGTCCGCGCCGATACCAGGAGTGGACATCAGTACGCCGCACCTCCGGGCGCGCCGGGCGGCGGGCTGCCGGGGAACATGCCGGGGGCGCCGGGGCCGCCGGGCGGGGGGCCCGCGGGCGGCGGTCCGCCCGGGGCCGCCGGGGCGGCGGCCGCGCCGGCGGACATGGACGCCACGTACCGCGGCCACTCCTCCACCCAGTTGCGGCCGAGGTCGTCGATGAACGACCCGGGCGGCGGCGTGACGCCGTGCGCGGCGCACCAGGCGCCGGGGGCGTGCATGCCGGCCCGCAGCATGCCGTTGCTGGCCATCTGCTGCGGCGGGATGGGGGGCAGCTTGCCCGAGTCGAGGCCCATCTTCGCCTCGGCCTCCAGCTCGGAGGCGTCCTTCTCCTCCGACATGCCGATCGGGCCGATCTTGCTGGCGTTGAGGAACTGCCGGACGACCGGTTCCTCGCTGGACAGCAGCATCTCCCGCGGCCCGAACATGGCCAGGTTCCGCTGGTACAGCAGGCCGATGTTGTCGGGGATGGTGCGGGCGGTGTTGATGTCGTGGGTGACGATCAGGAACGTCGCGTTGAGCTGCGCGTTCAGGTCGATGAACACCTGGTTCAGGAACGCGGTGCGGACGGGGTCGAGGCCGGAGTCCGGCTCGTCGATCAGCAGGATCTCGGGGTCCAGCACGAGGGCGCGGGCGAGGCCGGCGCGCTTCTTCATACCGCCGGAGATCTCGCCGGGCAGCTTGTGCTCGGCGCCGAGGAGGCCGACCATCTCCATCTTCTCGAAGACGATGCGCTTGACCTCGGACTCGGACTTCTTGGTGTGCTCGCGCAGCGGAAAGGCGATGTTGTCGAACAGGTTCATCGACCCGAACAGCGCGCCGTCCTGGAACAGCACGCCGAACAGCTTGCGGGTCTCGTAGAGCTGCGACTCGGGCAGGTACGGGAGGTCCTTGTCGCCGATCCAGATGTGCCCGCGGTTCGGCTTGAGCAGGCCGACGAGGGACTTCAGGAAGACCGACTTGCCGGTACCGGACGGGCCCAGAAGAACGGAGATCTCACCTGCGGGAATGGTCAGCGACACGTCCTGCCAGATCACCTGGCGGCCGAAGGACTTGGTCAGGCCCTCGACTCTGATCTCGACGCCCACTCGTCACCTTTCGTCCAGGCCGGGGGGAATCCCGAACCAATGAGCGAGTAGCACTCTGGCTCTTGCCTGCCCGTCACACCTCGTGTCCGTCTCGTTGCTACCGCCCGGTAGCCGTGACGGGTGCCACTACCGTAGCGGCCCCCCGTCCAAATGGAAGGGGTTCCGCCCCAGATCAGCGGCAAAATCCGACGTCGTAAGACAATCGTTACTTACGGGCTCTATGAGACTAGTGGTCCAAGAACCGGCGCCTCAAGCCAGGGGTGCGGCGGCGCGCTGGAGCCGCCGGCCGGGACAGGGCGGCCGGGTGTGGCCACAGCGTCAGAACGGGACGGTACGCCGCCCGCCGACTACCGCACAACCCGCACCGGCACACGCTTTTCACCAGCTCTTTATCACTCGCCCACAGGAAACGCACCAGAAACGGGCCCTCTGTTGCGCCACCCCGACAAGGCGCCCGCGGCAGGCCCCCGGCGCGACCCCGTTCACCTGCGAAGGCACCCGACGAAGCCCGCCGACGCGACTCGGCCCGCCAATGCGAACAGACCCACCGACCCGCACGGACCCACCGATCCGAACGGCCCCGCCCGAGCGAACGGGCCCGGTGACACGAAAAGGCGGCCGCCCCACCCGAAGGTGGGACGGCCGCCTCGAAAGAGCAGCGGAGCCGCGCGGGCTCCGGGACGCTCCGGAGGGCCTTACTTGACGGTGACCGTCGCGCCGGCCTTCTCCAGGGCCTCCTTGGCCTTGTCGGCCGTCTCCTTGTTGACCTTCTCGAGCAGCGGCTTCGGCGCGCCGTCGACCAGGTCCTTGGCCTCCTTGAGGCCGAGGCTCGTCAGGGTGCGAACCTCCTTGATGACCTGGATCTTCTTGTCGCCGGCGCCCTCGAGGATGACGTCGAACTCGTCCTGCGCGGCGGCCTCCTCGGCAGCCGGGGCCGCGCCGGTCGGCGCGACGGCGGCCGCGACGGGCGCGGCGGCCTTGACGTCGAAGACGTCCTCGAACTGCTTCACGAAGTCGGACAGCTCGAGGAGGGTCATCTCCTTGAACGCGTCGAGCAGCTCGTCGGTGCTGAGCTTCGCCATGATGTTTCCTCCGCTATGGCTTCAGGATCTGGGGTTTAAGGGGAACCGCGGGTTGCCTACTCGGCGGGTGCCTCGTCGGCGGCCTCGGCGGCCGGCGCGTCGGCGGGGGCCTCGGCGGACTCGCCGCCGGCCTCGCGCTTGGCGCGCAGCGCCTCGGCGAGCTGGGCCGCCTGCGTCGGCAGGGCGTTGAAGAGCGCGGCCGCGTTGGCCATGGAGCCCTTCATCGCGCCGGCCAGCTTGGCCAGCAGGACCTCGCGGGACTCGAGGTCCGCGAGCCTGGTGATCTCCGCGGCGTCCATCGACTTGCCGTCGATGAAGCCGCCCTTGATCACCAGCAGCGGGTTGGCCTTGGCGAAGTCACGCAGGCCCTTGGCGGCCTCGACCACGTCGCCGCGGACGAACGCGATGGCCGACGGGCCTTCGAGCAGCTCACGGAACTGCTCGTCGACACCGGCCTCGTTCGCGGCGCGCCTGGTCAGCGTGTTCTTCACCACGGCGAACTTCGCGGTCTCGCCGAGGTTGGTGCGCAGCTCCTTGAGCTGCGCCACCGTCAGCCCGCGGTACTCGGTCAGCACGGCGCCGTTGGAGCTCTCGAAATCGTTCTTGAGCTCGGCGATCGCCGCGGCCTTCTCGGCCTTAGCCATGTGGCCTCCTTCCGATTACCTGGGTGGTCACGATCCGCGCCCGGCCCTCGCGGGTCAGGCGCCGATCCACCAAAAAACGCCCCGGCGCAGGTGTGCACGGGGCGTCTTGCCAGGCCCGGGAAAGGCCGAGCGGAAGGCTCTCGTCTCACCTACGCAGGCCGCCCGAACGGATCGGGACCTTCGGCCGTCCCTCGCGGAACGGCGACCGGCGGTCTTCGGCAGACAACAGAGTACGTGCCGGAGCGGCGCGAGGCCAAATCGGCGCGTGGCCGCATCCACACGTGGCCGCGTCCGCGCGAGGCCGCGTCCGCGCGGAGGGCCGCGCCGGTCTGCCGGCGCGGCCCTCCGTCGGTGGTTCCGTCGTTCGCTTGCGGGTCGTCCCCGTCAGGCGCCGGGGGCCAGGCCGTTGCCCATGCTCTTGAGCAGCGCGTCGAAGTCGGTGACCTGGCTCGCCGGCGGCGCGCTGACCTGCACCGGCTTGCCGAAGTCGCGGTAGGTGGTCGTGATCGTCATGACGCCGGCGGCCGTCTGGCCGGTCTTCATCGTCATCTTGCGGGGCAGCTGCTGCCCGTCCACCCACAGGTCGAAGTTCATGTCGCCGTTCATGCCGGACTTCGCCAGGTTCTTCTCGTACGCCTGCCGCTGGTCGGCGGGGAGCTTGGCGACCGCGTCCGCCACCCGGTAGGTGCCGGTGTAGTGGGTGGTCCGGACGCCGTTCACCGTCTCCTTGCCGACCTCGCGGGCGTCCTTGGACGCCGTCAGCATCTTGGTGTTCTGCACCGGGTCCATCTGCTGCGACTGCTGGAGCAGCTGGTCCATGTTCAAGCCGGACTTCGCGCCGACCTCGTCCAGCGACATCTTCACCCAGGGCTTGGCGGACGCGCCGCCGCCGAGCTGCGCGAGCTGCGGGATCTTCATGTAGATGGTGCGGCCGACCAGGACCTCCTTCATGCCGGCCATCGACTTGCCGCCGACCGACATGCTGCCGAAGTCCATGCTGAAGGCGAGGTCCGGCTTGGTCCGGTACTGCATCGTCCCGGCCATGTTGATGTCGCCGGTGGGCGAGCCCGTCGACGTCATCGACATGTCGGCCTGGAACGAGTCGATCTTCCCGGTCTTCTGGGCCGTCCTGCCGAGCGCCTCCGCGGCGGTCAGCTTGATGTTCTTGCCGGCCTCGTCCACCTTGTTCCCGGCGTCGCCGAGACAGCCGGTCAGCGCGAGGGCGAGGCCGGCGGCGACCGCCGTGCCCGCGGCGAAACGTCGGATCATGGGTGCATCTCCTCGGTCTGCGTCATGGAGCCCGGACGCTCGGACCGGACCCTGTATGAGACGCAGGGGAGACTAGCGGGGTTCAGTCTGTCCCGTGTCGCCCGGCGTGACCTGTGTGTCAGTTCTTGCCGAGGAGCGAGCCCAGCGACATGGTGCCGACCTGGTCGGACGGCGGCGCGTTCACCCCGAAGGACTTGCCGTAGTCGCTGTAGAGCACCGTCACCGAGCCGTTGTCGCCCTGCTTGTCGGACGACTTGGACACGAGCTTGCGGGGCAGGTTGTTCCCGTCCGTCCACAGATCGAAGTTGATCTTGCCGTTGGCGTGGTCCTTCGGCAGCCACCCGTCGACCTTGTCGCGGGTCTGGGCGTCGAGCCGGTTCAGCGCGTCCTTGACGGTGACCGTGCCCGCGTAGTGGACGGTCTTGACGCCGTCGATCGTCTCGGTGCCGACCCGGTGGGCGTCCTTGGAACCGGTGAACATCTTGGTCTGCTCGGCCGGGTTCACCTTCTCGACCTGGTTCACCAGGCCCTGCACGTCGAAGCCGGTGCGCTGGGACACCTGGTTCACGTCGATCTTCACCCACGGCTTGCCGCCGCTGATGAACTGCGCGAGCTGCGGCACCTTGGCGTAGAGCGTGTTGTCGGTGAAGATCGCCTGGCCCTTGGCGCCCGGAACGGTCTGCCCGTTGTGCGTCACGTCGTCGAGCTGCGCGCTGAACTTCAGCGCCGGCTTGAGCCGGAACTGGCCCGTCGCGTGGATCCTGCCGGAGTCCGAGCCGGTGCCGGTGACGGTCAGGTCGGCCTTGAAGGTGTCCGACTGCGCCGTCTTCTGTGACGATTTCAGCAGCGCCTCGTTGGCACTGAGCTTCATGTTCGCGTTCGAGCCCGACCCGTCCCCGTTGCACCCGGACAGGAGGAGCGCGGCACCCACGGCGGTGCCTCCGGCGGCCACTACCAGTCGTCGGTTCATGAGGTTTCGGCCTCCCTTGTCGCCCTGCTGGTGTTCCCAGTCTGTCGAGGCGTTAACGGCGCTACATCCCCCGGTGGTACGAACGGGGCTTAGGCCGGTACGACCATCGGCGTACCCCGCCCATGGCCGAACGGCCATGCGCCAGAGCGCGCGCGGCGGGCGTTTCGGGAGGGCGTCAGCGGTAGGAGCCGAACGTCATGGAGCCGGCGAACGTCCCGTCGGGCGCCGTCGCGGACAGCCCGATCGTCGCCGGACGGTCCTGCTTGCCCGACCACAGGTCCAGCGAGATGCCGACGTCGTCCGGGACGACCTCGCGGACCGCGTCCGCGGTCTCCTTCGGCAGCAGGCCGTACACGCTGCCCATCAGCGCCTGCGCGAGATAGTGGGTGCGGCCGTTCGCGTCCGGGCCGGTCACCACGTTGCCGGGCACCCCGCGGATGATGTACGTGAACTGCCGCGGGTCCGACCCCGTCCGCAGCTTCTCCAGCTGCGCGGCGCTGAGCTTGGACTTCGTCCACTTCTCGCCGTCGAACCCGGACAGCGTGCTGCCGCTCACGATCACCTTCTGCGTGATCTTGCTGAGCGTGCCGTCCTTCATCGTCTGCGTGACGCCGACCGCGTTCATCGAGAACGAGGGCCACAGGCTGATCGTCGCGGTCTCGGACGCCTGCTTGTAGTCGCCGCCCGTCCCGATCGTGAGCTTCACGCTCGTCTTGCGGACGAACGACCTCAGCTCGGGGCCCGGCTTCGGCGACGGGTTCGCCGCGGCGCCGCCCGGCCCGGCCGTCCGCCCGCCCGGCGCGCCCGCGCCGCCGCCGGTCCCGGTGCCCGAGCCGGGTGCGCCGGACGCGGACGGCGCCACCGCGCCCGACGTGGCGTTGTTCGGGTTCGCCGGGTCCGCCTGCGCCATCTGCGCGCTCGGCGGCAGGGCGCCCGAGTCCTTCGACGACATGACGCCGGTCTTCACCGCCATCAGGATCGCGGTGGGCACGACGGCCACGGCCGTGACGGCGGAGACGGCGATGATCCGGTCGGTTCGGCGCTTCACGGGGACGATTCAACACCAACCACACCAATCACAACAAAACAATCCGTCCAATAGAATTGTCCTGATCCGGACCCGACGCGCGGTATCCCGCAGGTCAACGGCATGATCGCGACGTGACGCCCCCGCTCACGGCGCGGCCGGAGCCTCAGCCCCCGGCGAGGCGGTCGCGGAGCACCGACTTGCGGACCTTGCCGTTGCCGGTGCGCGGCAGCGCGTCGACGTACTCGATGCGGCGCGGCGTCTTGAACCCGGCGAGCCTCGCCCGGCACGCGCCGATCAGCTCCTCGTCCGCCGGCCGCGCGCCGTCGGCCACGATCACCGCGCACACCGACTGGCCCCAGCGCGGGTCCGGCAGCCCGACCACGGCGACCTCCCCGACGCCCGGGACCGTGCGCAGCACGTCCTCCACCTCCCGGGACGAGACGTTCTCGCCCCCGGTGACGATCACGTCCTTGAGGCGGTCGACCAGGTAGAGGTAGCCGTCCTCGTCGACGCGGCCGACGTCGCCGGTGCGGAACCAGTCCCCCGCGAACGCCTCCGCCGTCGCGTCCGGATCGTCCCAGTAGCCGGGCGTGACCTGCGCGCCCCGCACGACGACCTCGCCGAGCGCGCCCGTGGGGACGGGCGCCCCGTCCTCGCCGACCACCCGGATCTCGACGCCCTCCGCGGGACGTCCCGCCGACGCCGCCAGCCCCGGTCGCGACGCGATGGCGGCCCGGTGGTCGTCCGGGGACAGGAACGTCGCGTTTCCGGACAGCTCCGTCATGCCGAAGCCCTGGTTGAGGTCGCAGCCGAGCATGTCGTGGACGCGGCGCAGCAGCGGGACCGGCATCGGCGCCGACCCGTACGAGACCACCCGCAGGCCGCCGCGCAGCACCTCCAGCGCCGCCGGGTCGCCGGCCAGGTGCGCGAGCAGGTCCTCCAGCATGGTCGGCGCCAGCGACACGTTCGTGACACCGTGCCGGCGCACCGCCTCCACCAGGTCCGCCGGACGGAACCGGCGCATCACCACGGCATGCCGCCCGTACAGGTGATGCAGCATCACCTGGTAGCCCGCCACATGGCAGAGCGGGAACGGCGTGCAGAACACGTCGCCCGGACGGACCGGCCGCCCCGACGCCGACACCCTCAAGCCCGCGAGCAGGCTCCCGTGCGTGAGCCGCACCCCCTTGGGACGGCCCGTCGTCCCGCTGGTGAACATCAGCCACGCGACGCCATCCGGCCCCGTCTCCGTGCGGTCCGGTCGCCGCGGCGCGTCCCAGGGCAGATCGGTGACGGGCACGAGCGGAGGACGGCCGGCACCGAGTTCTCCCTCGGCAGCGAGCCGGTCGAGCAGGTCCGTCTCGCCGAGCACGAGCGACGCGCCGCTGCGCACGATCTGGTCGGCCCACTCGCGCGGATGAAGCCGCTGGTTGAGCGGCACGAGGACGCGCCCGTCACGCGGCACCCCGTAATAGGCGGCCACGTACTCCAGCCGGTTGTGCGCCAGCAGCGCCACGCGCGCCCCCGGCGGGCACCGCTCGCCGAGATAGGCGCTGAGGGCGTCCGTCCGCGCGCGCAGCTCCCGGAACGTCCAGGCCGTCCCGTCCACCGACAGCGCCGGAGCGTCGGGGGCGCCGTCCGCCGCCGCGTCGAGCACGTCGTAGAGCCGGTGGAGGTCCCCGCGCGGCGATCCGCCCATCACGCCCCTCTCTCGCGATCCGGCGACGCAATCTACCGGCCGAGGCGCACCGCCGGACCCGCCGGTGCCGCTCAGCGGGAAGGGCCCCGGAAACGCGGCAGGGCGCCTCCGGATGGAGACGCCCTGCCGTTTCGCCCGTGTCACCCGCGGGCGGGGAAGCCCGTGATCAGGCCTCCTCGAGCTCCGCGGTGAGGTTGCGGACCGCGTTCGGGTCGACGGGGATGCTCGGCCCCATCGACGTCGTCAGCGCGGCCTTCTTCACGTACCGGCCCTTGGCCGCGGACGGCTTGAGCCGCTGGATCTCCTCGACCGCCGCCGCGTAGTTCTCCACCAGCTGGCGCTCGTTGAAGGACGCCTTGCCGATGATGAAGTGCAGGTTCGCGTGCCGGTCCACCCGGAACTCGATCTTGCCGCCCTTGATGTCGGACACGGCCTTGGCCACGTCCATCGTCACGGTGCCGGTCTTCGGGTTCGGCATCAGGCCGCGCGGACCGAGCACCCGGCCGAGGCGGCCGACCTTGCCCATCTGGTCCGGCGTCGCCACGACCGCGTCGAAATCCAGGAAACCGCCCTGGATCCGCTCGATCATGTCGTCCGACCCGACCAGGTCTGCGCCGGCCTCGCGGGCCTCCTCCGCCTTCGCGCCGCCCGCGAACACCAGCACCCGGGCGGTCTTGCCGGTGCCGTGCGGCAGGTTGACGGTGCCGCGCACCATCTGGTCGGCCTTGCGGGGGTCGACCCCGAGCCGCAGCGCGACCTCGACGGTCGCGTCGAACTTGGTGACGGTGGTCTCCTTGGCCAGCTTGACGGCCTCGGCCGGGCTGTACAGCCGCTCCCGGTCGATCTTCTCGGCCGCCGCGCGGTAGCCCTTGCTGCGCTTCATGCTCGTTCCTCCAAGGAACTCGTGGTACGGGCCGCGCCCGGCCCTGCCACTGGGTGGTGAACTACTTGACCTCGATGCCCATCGACCGCGCGGTGCCCGCGACGATCTTCTCCGCGGCCGCCAGGTCCTTGGCGTTGAGGTCGGGCATCTTGGTCGTGGCGATCTCGCGGATCTGGTCCGCGGTGACCGAGCCGACCTTGGTCTTGTGCGGCTCGCCGCTGCCCTTCTCCACACCGGCGGCCTTCAGGATGAGCTGCGCGGCCGGCGGGGTCTTGGTGACGAAGGAGAACGAGCGGTCCTCGTAGATGGTGATCTCTACGGGGATGACGTTGCCGCGCTGGGACTCCGTCGCAGCGTTGTACTGCTTGCAGAAGTCCATGATGTTGACGCCGTGCGGGCCGAGCGCGGTACCCACCGGCGGCGCCGGCGTGGCCTGGCCCGCCTGCAGCTGGACCTTGACCAGGGCCGCCACTTTTTTCTTCGGAGGCATGTCTCTCCTCTGCGTTCCGTTTCGCTGTGGTCCCGACTCCCGGTTCTCCGGGCAACGCGGCGGGCGGAACATGACCACCGTGTTGGGACCTTGGCCGACCCCGCATCCCCGCGTGCGCGGGGAGCAAAGCTGCGCCTTGACGAGCGCGGCGATGTTGGGGCCATCCCCGCATGCGCGGGGCCGATCGATGTCCCTCGCCCGGAGGCGAGACGAGCATCGGGTCGCCCTCGCCGAGGCGAGGACGACCCGTCAAGACTACGTGCTGATCAGACCGCGCCGGACGGGCGGCGGCGGTCAGATCTTGGAGACCTGGTTGAAGCTCAGCTCGACCGGGGTCTCCCGGCCGAAGATCGACACCAGCACCTTGAGCTTCTGCTGCTCGGCGTTGATCTCGTTGACGGTGGCGGGGAGGGTGGCGAACGGGCCGTCCATGACGGTGACCGACTCGCCGACCTCGAAGTCGACGGTGGCGGCGACCTTGGCCTGCTCCTTGGCCTTGGCGACGCCCTCCTCCGGCTCGGGCGCCAGCAGGTTCGCGACCTCGTCCAGGCTCAGCGGGGACGGCTTGTTCAGCAGGCCGACGAACCCGGTCACGCCCGGCGTGTTGCGGACCGCGGCCCACGACTCGTCGGTCAGCTCCATCCGGACGAGGATGTAGCCCGGCAGGACCTTCTCGTTGACCTTCTGCCGCTTGCCGCCCTTGATCTCGGTCACCTCGTGCTGGGGGACCTCGATCTGGAAGATGTAGTCCTCCATGTTGAGGGTCTGGGTGCGGGTCTCGATGTTGGTCTTGACCCGGTTCTCGTACCCCGCGTAGGAGTGCACGACGTACCAGTCGCCCGGCTGGAGGCGCAGCTGCATCTTGAAGTCGGCGTACGGGTCGGCGGGCGGCTCGGCCTCGGCCTCCTCGTCCTCGCCTTCCGCGTCGTCCTCGCCGGCGGGCGCGTCCGCGGCGTCGGCGGCGTCCGGGCCCTCGACGGCCTCGGCGAGGTCGGCGGCGTCCGCGGCGGCGTCGGGCGCGACGCCCTCGCCCTCGAGCTTCTCGTCCGCGGGCACGGCCTCGCCGGCGGCGACGGCGGCCTCGGCCGCGTCCTCGGCGGGCTCGGCCGCCTGGCCGGCCGCAGCAGCCGCGGCGGACTGGGCCTCGTCAACGGCCTCGTCGTAGGGCGGCTGTGAGGGCTCGGACACGGTGACTCTCTCTCCGGACGTCTGCGGTGATGGGATTGGCGGTGCTTCTTGCCGGGTGGTGCGGCGCCGGGCGGCGATGACCGCTCCGCCGGCCGGCCTCAGCCGAAGATCTTGTAGATCCCCTGCTGCAGGCCGTAGTCGAAGCCGGACACGATCGCGACCATGATGAGCACGAACATCAGGGACACGGTCGTGTAGGTGACGAGCTCGCGGCGGGTCGGCCAGATGACCTTGCGCAGCTCGGCGATGACCTGGCGCACGAACAGCGCCGGAGTGGTCCGCCTGGGGGCGGACTTCCCCTTGCCTTCGTCCTTGGCCGCGGCCTCGCCGCGCGTCTCAGTCGCCATTGCCGCCGTTCACCTCATAGGTCGTGTTCCAACCACCCAGTGGTTGTCGCGCGGCCCGCGCCGCGGAACGCCACGGCGGGCGCCGTGGCGCGGCCGGCACCGGTGCGCGCACCGCACCTCGCAGGGCAGGAGGGACTCGAACCCCCAACCGCCGGTTTTGGAGACCGGAGCTCTACCAATTGAGCCACTGCCCTTCATTCTCCGGCTAAGGAGAACACCCCGGCCGCGGGACCGGGTCGGTGCCGTGCCCCAGCTTACGACCTCTTGGGTGTGCCCGTGTGCGGACAGGGTCGTATGCCGGTGACGCGTCACTAGGGAGAGGAGTCTACGTCGCCGAGGGCTCCGCGTCGAACCGGACGGCGCGGAAACCCGCGCGGCCGCCGCGAAGGCCATGTCACCGGGCCCGGTATATCGCTCGGGTCATGGCCTCGCTTCTGTAACGATAGGGATATGAGCATCGACCGTCCTCGCATCTCCAAGCGCATCGCCGCGATATCCGAGTCCGCCACGCTGGCCGTGGACGCCAAGGCCAAGGCCCTGAAGGCGGCCGGTCGCCCGGTCATCGGCTTCGGCGCGGGCGAGCCCGACTTCCCGACCCCGGACTACATCGTCGAGGCGGCGGTCACCGCCTGCCGGGTGCCCCGCTTCCACAAGTACACGCCGGCGGGCGGCCTGCCCGAGCTGCGCGCCGCCATCGCCGAGAAGACCGAGCGGGACTCCGGCTACAAGGTGGACGCGTCGCAGGTCCTGGTGACCAACGGCGGCAAGCAGGCGGTGTACGAGGCGTTCGCGGCGCTGCTGGACCCGGGCGACGAGGTGCTCGTCCCGACCCCGTACTGGACGACCTACCCCGAGTCGATCAAGCTGGCGGGCGGCGTGCCGGTGGACGTGGTCGCCGACGAGACCACCGGCTACAAGGTGAGCGTCGAGCAGCTGGAGGCGGCCCGCACCGACCGGACGAAGGTGCTGCTGTTCGTCTCCCCGTCCAACCCGACGGGCGCGGTGTACTCGCGCGACGAGATCGAGGCGATCGGCCGGTGGGCCGACGAGCACGGCCTCTGGGTGATCACGGACGAGATCTACGAGCACCTGGTGTACGGGGACGCCGAGTTCCACTCGATGCCCGTCGTGGTGCCGGAGCTGGCCGACCGGACCCTGGTGCTGAACGGGGTCGCGAAGACGTACGCGATGACCGGCTGGCGGGTGGGCTGGCTGATCGGCCCGGCGGACGTGGTGAAGGCCGCCGCGAACATGCAGTCGCACGCGACGTCGAACGTGGCGAACGTCTCGCAGGCCGCCGCGCTCGCCGCGGTGACCGGCGACCTGTCGGCGGTCGCGGAGATGCGCAAGGCGTTCGACCGGCGCCGCCAGACGATCGTGCGGATGCTGAACGAGATCCCCGGCGTGGTGTGCCCGGAGCCGGAGGGCGCGTTCTACGCGTACCCGTCGGTGAAGGCGCTGCTGGGCAAGGAGATCCGCGGCAAGCGCCCGGAGACGTCGGTGGAGCTGGCGTCGCTGATCCTGGAGGAGGCCGAGGTCGCGCTGGTGCCCGGCGAGGCGTTCGGCACCCCCGGCTACTTCCGCCTCTCCTACGCCCTGGGCGACGACGACCTCGTCGAGGGCGTCTCCCGGGTCGCGAAGCTTCTCAACGAGGCGAGCTGACCCGAGCGAGACCAAACCGGCCCCGGACGCGAAAGCGCCCGGGGCCGGTGCTTTTTGTACAGCGACTCTGCGCACCGGCCTCAGCCCGCGCCCCCGCCACGCGCCGACCCGACCCGTCGCGATCGCGAGCGAAGCCGGATTCGAGCGGAGCGAGAATCCGATCGCGCAGCGAGCCCCCAGGGCGAGTCGAAGCGATGCAGCGATCGCA